>JBGTFX010000221.1:0-13497 GCA_041747055.1 Balneolaceae bacterium | reverse complement strand
ATACTCTAAATTGTTTAATAAAGATGTTGCTGGATACGTATTTAATTTAAGAAAGCACAAATCTATCAAAACATGTATTTATATGAAAGCTCTTGGGGGCGACGCAGTAGTTAATATTGATGCATTTGGTGGATTTTATTTCGAACCGGGAAGCGATCGATCAATACAAGCAGGTTTACAGATCGATTTTCAATAGAATTGTAAAAAATTCGATTCGGATGTAACAATCACACCCTTAAAATACTCTTTTAAGTGCAAGATCAATTTAAATCACTAAAAAGAGATTATGTTAAAGCATCTGTTTCTCGTTCTCTTACTGATCGGAGCATGGTTCTTATGGGATCAGCGTTCTATTAAGCATGGCCCCGGAGTTCTTGCTGAAAATTCGCCCATTATTGAGAAAATTCTCTCACCAAAACCAATAGTTACGGAGAATTTTACTCTCAAGCCGTTTCAACTATTTGAAGGAGAACTCCGAGTTATTTCTCGTAAGAGGTACTGGTTTGATGAATTATCCGGTATTGCTCCCTATGGATATATTCTATCTTGGGGAGATATGTCTGATGAGGAACATCTTCGAAGAATATCTCCCAAACAAGAAAACAGATCATATAATCTTCATGTAAGTAATCCGCCTCTTTCTATTCAAAATATGCACGGTAAAGTAGTTTTAGCACAAGCTATACCTGCTAATGACCATATTTTGGAAACAATGAAAAACGTAAGGGTTGGACATGTAATAAAAATTACAGGACTCATTATTGATTTGGAAAAGAAAGATGGAGTTGTTCAGTATCAATCACATATTGAAGGCCGAAACCCAAAATTGCACGGAGTAAAATTTGTCTGGATTGAGGAGCTAACCATCCTATAAAACAGATTTATATACATTATTGCTTAAAACATTGGAACGAACTATTTTAGTCACGATAGTAATCTTCTAATTGAAGTTGGCTATTACAAATTATCACTGGGAACTAAGATGGGATTTAATATGGAAGAAGTTAGAGAAATAGGAACTGTAAAATGGTTTCATAATGGAAAAGGATATGGATTTATCACACGAGAAGGTGGTGAAGATGTATTTGTACACTATTCTGAAATTCAAACAGATGGCTTTCGAAAATTAGCGGAAGGGCAAAAAGTTGAATTCACAATCGCTGAAGGAGAAAAAGGCCTTCAGGCAAGAGAAGTAATTGAGATTGAAGAATAATTTTAAAGGCACCATTACCGGTGCCTTTTTTCTTTCCTGACTATGCAGTGGCTTAAACACATCGTTATTGACCTCCTCGCTCCCATTGTGATTGCTCTTGCAGTTTTTTATGAGGATACCACCCTTACCTATATTGTTTACGCTTACACCATTCTTATGTTTATAGCTCGTTTTGCATCATTAATGAGCCGAAACTTTCAGAAAATCACTCAAAGAAAAGTTTCCGAAGCACCTATCTGGATTTATCACCTAATCTATTTTCTAAACGTTTTACTATTAGCTTTAGGAATGTGGTTTATAACAGCAGCAGGCTGGGTATTTATTTGGGGTGTTGCAGTTTACGTACACAAACGTCAATCTATGCTTTAGATTATGATAATGTGAAGTTAAAAAGTACCCCTTTTTTAATCCTTTTTTTTTGTTTCATTGAAACACCACTTTCTGCACAAAACAGTGTACAATCTACATTTGAACATAATTTAAGAGCCGGCATTTCTTTCAATTTCTCACCAAACAGTTTTAAGGGTTGGGGTACCATCAAAAATTGTAAGATGGCATTTATTAATGGTCAGTTTTGGCATACAACTATCAACCGTAAAAGTTTTAGAGCGCGAGTTGCCTCAGAATTAATCATCACTCATTGGGTCAGTTACCCGGAAGATGGAATTGACGGTCCAACAGATCAGCGAATAGGTTTTGGATTAGTACCGGTTCATATAGTTGTCCCTTTTTCCGGCAACTCCATTACTCCTTTTTTCACTGCATCAGCAGGATTGCTGCTTTTTAATGATCGCCTGCCTGCTATTGGCGGAGCTACATTCAACTATAAGCTTAATAGTGGTCTGGGAGTTGAGCTTCCAATAGGTTCCGACAGGAAAATACAGATTGGTTACCAGCTTCAGCACATTTCAAATGGGAACAGATCTGATGAAAACCCCGGAATAGATTCTCACGTGTTTTTTGCCAATCTTATTTTCTCGAAATGGTAGATTCTTCACTTCAATCCGAAATCCCGCTTAGATTGTATTATGAGCATCTATACAAAAACAAGTAGTAACGATTTTTTTGATCGGGTGCCCATCATCCATCGGTTTTCCGATATTGTTGATAATAAAATCTATCAACCCCTACCTGATGATTGGCATCTTATAGTATCTGATATTCGTGATTCAACAAAAGCAATTAAAGAGGGCAAATACAAACAGGTTAACATGGCCGGTGCCAGCATAATTACAGCCATCTGTAATGAATTTAAGGGAATTAATTTACCTTTTACCTTTGGTGGGGATGGATCAACAATGGCTATACCCAACCTTGATATTGTCAAGGTAAATGGCATTTTGAAGTTCTGTAAAACTGCTGTTTATAATGCCTATGGATTGAACCTTGAGGTTGGATGTATATCTATGAAACAAGTTCGTGAAGCCGGACATGAAGTAGGAGTTGCAAAATATAGCCTCTCCAATTTGATGCATCAGGCAATATTTTGGGGCGGTGGACTTGTTTATGCCGAAGAGCTCATCAAAAATACTGAATGGTCTATTGATAGTCACTCCAATATGGAAGCAGATTTTTCAGGGCTTGAATGTCGCTGGAATAGTATTCCAAGTAAGAAAGATGAAGTAGTTGCGATGATTATCAAAGCCATTTCAAAATCAGAAGAAGAGAAATCTTTGCTCTACGAAGAATGCATCAAACATATTGAAGATGTATATGGATCGGTCAAGGACTATACACCTGTTACAGAAGATCAGTTAATACTAACCGGTAAACCCAAGAGTTTAAATGTAGAAATGGCACTTCGGACACAACCATCTACTTGGTGGAAAAAAATAAGGTATGGGCTTAAAGTTGTTTATATGCAGCTTGCCGGATGGATTTTGATGAAGTACAACATTGAAACCAAGTTTACTGACTGGGGAAATTATAAACAAGATTTTGTACAACACGCCGATTTTAGAAAATTTAGTGATGCATTAAGACTCGTCGTTTCCGGTACGGTAGAGCAGCGAATGGAGATACAAAGCAGATTTGAGAATCTTTATAAAGAAAAAAAGATTGCCTATGGAATCCATCCATCTTTTGATGCAATTACCACCTGTTATGTAACAAACTACCAAGGTCATCATGTGCATTTTATTGATGGGTCAGACGGCGGTTATGCAAAAGCTTCGCAGGATTTAAAGATGAGGCTTAAAAGAATAAGTTAACTCTCCTGAGTTCGTTGGGAATGTAATATGAAATTTTAAAGTTTTATACGAAAGTCAAACAAAATACCGAATATGAAAATGCTACTATTGATTATTTTAACGATATCTATGTTGGGTTTTGCCCTTGCCCAACATTCCGGAACAACTGAAAAAGACCATCAACATTTTTTAGAACAAATTACTTACAATGACGCTATGGAAGATACAGATAACGATAAAAAAGTTGTTAGGTCCGAAGAGGAGTGGAAAAAACTTCTAAGCTCAGGTGAATATCGAATACTGCGTAATCGCGGAACCGAAATGCCCTACGTAAATGAATACGATGGGTTTTATGAAGAAGGGGTTTATGTTTGCAGAGCCTGCGGAAATCCAATGTTCCATTCAGATAGCAAATTTAACAGCCGTACAGGATGGCCAAGTTTTTATGAACCTATTCGCGAGGGTGCTGTGGGAGAAGAAGAAGACAACAGCTTTTTTATGAAACGAACTGAAACTGTTTGTGCACGATGTAATTCACATATTGGACACGTATTTAACGACGGCCCCGAACCCACCGGATTGCGTTACTGCATGAATTCTCAAGCAATGAAATTTATCCCGAAAAACGACAGTGAATAACCTGTTCTTCGATTATGTAAGGCTTTCAATAATTTCCTTATGCTCTGGAAATGCCTGCTTTAACTTGTAGGCATCTCCCATTTCGAAATCATTGAAGTCAAACCCCGGAGCTACTGTACAACCGGCTAATAAATATCCATCGGTATCATCTATACTTACCCCAAACCAACTATTTGCCGGAACAACGTGCTGATACTCATTACCGGAATCCAGGTTACTTCCTAAATATCGAGCCTCATATAAACCATCCGGGTGAATAATATGAATAGTGGCTGGTGTTCCCTCATAAAAATGCCACGTCTCATCCGACTTTATTCGATGAAATTTCGATACTTGCTTCCCTTCAAGTAAATAGTAGATAGCCGTCCAAAATGATCTTCCGGAGGGAAATTCACTAATCCTATCCCCTCCTATTTTCTCAGTACTTCTATACGTTTCTTTAAAATAGCCGCCTTCCGGGTGATTCTTTAAGTCTAATTTTTCTTTAAGAAATTCAATTCTGTTCATTACGTCCATAATTTGTCTTTTATAAAAATGAAATTTTATTCACCTTCAATTAATCCCAAACAAAATGCATTAATTATCGTATCCGAGATTAACTGTTACTAATTAATAACTTACCTATGAAAATGGAAAACCAATTTACCCGAAGAAAGGCTACAAGAATACATGAAGCCAAATTTGAACCCAGAATTAAAAAATATGTTTTTTGGAGCGGGATTATCATTTTATGTGCTTCTGTAGTCGGAATAATACTTGTTCCGTTTTGGGCTATTTTCGGACGGATGTATATCAATAAATATTATGATGCCCTTTTTTGTGAACTAACCACAAGAGCCCTTCACTTCAGAAAAGGAATTCTTTTTAAAACAGAGCGAACCGTACCACTCGACAAAATTCAGGATCTTACATTTAAAGAAGGCCCAATTCTTCGTTATTTTGGGTTAAGTTCATTATACATAGAAACAGCAGGACAAAGTGCGCAGCAGACTTCCGATATGACTCTAACAGGGATTATTGACGCTCACAATTTTCGTTCTATGGTGATGGACCAACGTGATGATGTTACCGGTTTCCAATCGAATTCAACTTCATCAGACACTACACAGCACTCATTGGCTCCTATTCTGAACGAGATTAATGAAAATCTGAAGAAAATTGAGAACAAATTGGCCGGCAGTTAGTTTAATACGGTAATAACTCTCTTACCAAATATTTTAAAATACGCTATGTCAAACTATACAGCTCCTTTTAAATCCATCACATGGATGGATGGTCACATTTCTATTATTGATCAAACATTTTTACCTGAACGAGAAATTTATATCAATTTAAAAACTCCCGGCCAGGTTTGGGATGCCATCAAAAAATTAAAAGTTCGCGGTGCACCGGCAATTGGAATAACCGGTGCCTATGGTCTTTACATGGGAATTAAAAATCTAAACGAAACCAGATTTGAAACCTTTTATAGTGAATGTCAACGAATTGCCGATTACATCGATTCTTCACGCCCAACAGCAGTAAACCTTTCATGGGCTTTAAAAAGAATTTTAACCACCCTCTATTCCCGAAAAAATTCAAGTGTTGACGAACTAAAGGAACTCGCTTTAAAAACAGCCATAACCATTCATAACGAAGACATCCGGCTGTGTAAAGCAATAGGTGAACACGGCAAAGAACTAGTTCCCGCTAACGCTCGCATTTTAACTCATTGCAATACGGGGGGACTTGCTACCGGTGAGTTCGGAACCGCATTTTCTATCATTCTACACGCTCATCACGCAGGAAATGTACAACAGGTTTGGGTTGATGAAACCCGTCCCCTGTTACAGGGTTCACGCTTAACAACATGGGAACTGCAGAAAGCTGAGATACCATTTAAACTAAACATTGACTCCGCTGCCGCATTTTTGATGCAGCAGGGTTTGGTAGATTTGGTGGTAATTGGAGCTGATAGAATTACCAGTAATGGAGATACAGCAAACAAAATAGGTTCTTATAGTTTAGCGGTTTTAGCTGATGCACATGATATTCCGTTTTATGTGGCTGCCCCCTATTCTACAATTGATATGGAATTAAAATCCGGTGATCAAATTGAAATTGAACAACGAGATGCCGATGAAGTAACCCACTTTGGAATGAAATCTACAGCTCCCAAAAAAACCACCGTCTATAACCCGGCTTTTGATATTACTCCCGGTCGTTTAATTTCAGCCATCATCACGGAAAAAGGTATTATTAAACCGGATTATGAAGAAAATTTCGCACAGCTTTTTGACTAATCTTCTTTGGTAAAATAATTTATGATTCCTAAGAAATTCAGCCAACACTTACCATATCAACATTTTTGATTTGGTAAAATGTGTTAAAGCTCAAAAGAGATGAAACACTAATAGCTAACTTTTGTTGTAAATGTAATAACTAGCAAAAATCACGTTCAAATAAACAATTAACAACTATGTATAGATTTATAACCGCAATCGTGTTTGCGTTTGCTTTTATGGCTTGTCAGAGTGATGGTACTCAGGATCAAATGTCACAAGATCCACCCATGCAACAGGAAAATCCAATGCAAGAGCCAACTGCTCAAACTGAAGTTTCTGATGAAGAACTTGAAAGTTTTTTAGAAGTGTCTTATGAACTTCGTGAAGTACAGATGGAATCCCAACAGGAAATGATCGCTGTTGTGGAAGATGAAGGACTTTCAGTTGAAGTCTACAATCTGATTGCTGAAGCTGAACAAACGGGGCAACCTATAGATGAATTAGAAGTGAGTTCCGATGATTTGGACAATTATAGTCGAGCCTCGGCTCAAATTGCTGAAATGGAACTAGAATTAGAACCTGAACTCGAACGTGTAATTACTGAAAATGGAATGGAAATGGTTCGTTTTCAAGAAATTAATATAGCATTGCAGCAAGACCCGGTACTACAGCAACGCATCCAACAAATGATGCAAAGCAGTATGCAACAGCAAGCTCCACAAACCGAATAATACTAAGTTCTCACTTGTTTCTACACCAAAAAAAGCCTGTTATTTAAAATGACTGGCTTTTTTTAATCTAAATTTCTTCAAGTGTTTCCCGAATCGCTCCCTTTCTAATCATGCCGTGCGATGCACTCCAATATACTTCTCCATTACGGAGGATCAGGATTTGGGGTGATTCATGCCTTACCCCTGTAACCTTGGTAATATAGTTTGAGATTGGGCGATTTTGCTTCACATCCACAAAGTGAAAATCAGCTTTATCTTTATACACATCCAAAAACTCCTCCACCACCGGCTTAGCCATAATGCTAATTCCACATGTGAAGCTGTGTTTATAGATAATCTGAATGTTGTTGGTAATTTTTAAAAGCGTATCAATTTCTGATTCCGTTTCCGGAATATTCCACTGATCCGGCAGTTCAGATGTTGTTCCCCTCATTATTCCTCGTAATCCACCAAAAAAACTCATATTTAATTATCCCCCAAGTTTATTCCAATATCTCGTGCTGTTTGGAGTGTATCTCCATATAAAGGTACAAGTTTTATTTTATCTGCTACATCCGCAATAGGAATACGTTGTATTTTACTTTCTTTCATAACAATAAGCTTATTCATATCCTTTTCTTCAATTGCGCGAATAGCTGCCGCTCCAAACCTGAGAGAAATTAGTCGATCGAATGAACTGGGTGTTCCACCTCTTTGAAGGTGGCCCAATACAATGGAGCGTGACTCTTTCCCGGTCATATCGCTCAGTTTTTTCGAGATATATTCATCAGCACCACCAATCTGCTCTGCCTGACCAACGACTTTTCCTTTTACAAATCGATCTTTTCCTTCTTCCGTCGCGCCTTCTGCAACAACAATGATCGTATAGTTTTGACCTGCATTTTCACGTTCTTCAATTTTTTTAACAATAGACTCAAAATTATATTCCACTTCCGGTATGAGTATGACATCAGCCGAGGCGGAAAGACCTGAATGTAAGGCAATCCAGCCGGCATATCGACCCATTACTTCAACGACCATTATACGCTGATGAGATTCTGCGGTTGTTGTCAGTTTATCTATTGCTTCTGTTGCCGTGGTTACAGCAGTATCAAAGCCAAGGGTTACATCACAGCCCCAAATATCGTTATCTATTGTTTTGGGAATACCCACAATTTTCAATCCTTTTTTTGTAAGTTTATCCGCAATTTTCATAGACCCGTCTCCGCCAAGTGCAATTAATACATCTACGTTATGTTTTTTAAACGCTTCAATGGCCTCATCAGATCGATCTTCTAAACCCCAGCTACCATCCTCTTTTTTATACGGCATTTCGAATGGGTTACCCCGATTCGCCGTTCCTAATATAGTACCGCCCAACATGGTTATTCCTTTAACAGTTCTTGATGTAATCGGTTTAAAAGGTTCGTCAGAATAGAGAGAACCATACCCATGTTCGATCCCAACTACTTCCCATCCCTTACGCAATGCCGCCAATGTTGCGGCACGAATTGCTGCATTTAATCCGGGAGCATCTCCGCCCCCGGTATTGATTGCAATCTTCAAACCGTAACCTTGCTTTGCAGTTCGAGTCCCTGAAGTGCCAGTGCATCATGAAGCTGTGCCATTCCTAAACCTTCACGGATCAGTATAGGTTCATCATCGGTTAAATCAATAATTGTCGTTTCGTTTGCGGTAAGTGGTTTTTGATTATCCACCACTAAATCAACAAGTTTATCAAATCGACTCAGGTAAAGCTCACGGTCTCCGGAATCAGGCCTGCCATTTTCTACATCAGGAAGTTTTGCTGTAATTGCCATCATTGGCCTTCCAAGTTCTTGAACTGTTTCCAAACAAATTGGGTAATCGGGTACCCTTATACCAACCGTTCTTTTTTTGGGGTGGGTTAACAAACGTGGCACTTCCCGGGTTGCCGGCAAAATAAATGTAAAGGGCCCCGGAACGAGCCTTTTAATGAGTTTAAAATTATCATCGGTCAAATTGGCGAAGGTAGATACATGCTCCAAACTGTGGCACATTACAGATAGGTGATCTTTTTTACCCATCTGTCGAATTTTTCGTATTCGGTCCATTCCTTTTTTATTCTGAAAATCACAAACCAAAGCATATTGGCTATCTGTAGGTATCATCAAAACTCCTTCGTTCAGCAGTTCATCCACTAATGCGAAAATCTGTTTCTTTTTTGGGGCTTCTGGGTGGATTTTAATTCGATTTGACATAGTGCGTTCAGTTAAGTGTTAGAAATTACTCTGATCAACAACGTTATAATAATTAGTTAGATATATATGACAGATATATACTTAAATAAGTTCAGTTTTATAACGTGGAACAACTCATTAATAACACACATTTAAACATTTGTCAACGATTACTTTAATCAATCTGTTAGTTATATTGATGGCATTAATTCAAAAAATCAAAATAGAGAATAATGGAAACTAAGATTAAAGCGTGGTGGCTGGGTCATTCAGCTTTTAGGATAGAATCTCAATCAGGTAAAATTATATATATAGATCCTTTTCTTTCACAAAACCCTACAACCCCTGATGAATTTAAACATCCTGATGATATAGATTACATCTTACTTACTCACGGGCACGAAGATCATGTAGGTGATACACTGGATCTCGCTGAAAAGACCGGATGTACAGTAGTGGCCCAGGTTGAGCTTTCCCAGCTTCTAAAAAAACACGGGCTCAAAGAGGAACAAAGAATTGAGTTTAACAAAGGTGGAACCGTTGATTTCAATGATTTTTCTGTCACCCTGGTAAATGCCAATCACAGCTCATCCTTCCGGGGAGATTATGCAGGTGAAGCCGGGGGACTCATTCTTTCGTTTGAAGATGATATCTGTTTCTACCATATGGGAGACACAAACATATTTAGTGATCTCGAAATTTACGGTGCTATTTATGAGCCGCATGTCATTGCCGTCCCCATGGGAGATCATTACACAATGGGGCCACAAGAGGCCGCTCTTTGCTGCGAAATGTTAGATGCAGAAGTAGCTATACCAATACATTATGGTACGTTTCCACCTCTTACCGGTGACCCAAATGAGTTTAAGGAATTCACCGAAGAGTATTGTGATACAGAAGTAATTATACCGGGAGCAGGAGAACAGTTTTTGGGGGATTAACTTTTCTATTTCAGAATTTTAAAAAATCATCCTGCCAATAACAGGATGATTTTTTATTTGCACCCAAATGGTAGCTTACAATTATAGATTAGATTCTAATTTATCTGTTACACATACGAGTTAAGGATAAAAAAGATCGCCACTCCGGTAACAGAAACATAAAGCCAGATAGGGAATGTCCATCTGGAAACCTTTCTGTGGGTCTTAAATTTCCCGGAAAAAGCAAAATAGAAACTGGTTAGAACCAGTGGCACAACAAATGCGGAAAGTATAATATGGCTGATCAAAATTGTAAAATAGATCGGACGAATAATGCCCTCTCCCGGGAATAGTGTATGCCCTACAAAATTGTGATAGAGTAAATAGCTGATCAAAAATAGAGAAGAGGTTATGAAGGCCGTTGACATCAGCTTCATATGAGTTACATATTTCCTCTTTTTGATAGCCACAAAACCTGCCACTATAAAACATGTACTTACACTATTTAAAAGAGCATTCAAAGTCGGTAATTGCTCAACCCAACTTGCGGTTGTTTCACCTGTTTCTTTATAGTATATAAGCCATATTAGAAATAAGAAAGCGAGAATGCTTATTAGTAGTATAACTCCAATTGCTTTAGCTACGCTTACTTCTTTTAGAAACCTTACAGTAATTCTTTCGTCTAATGTTTGTTCCATTTCTTATATGAACTCAAATTCTTTATGTGCCATCTATGGGTTTTGATATGAGGAATTAATATACACTTTACTCATACCCTTCGCAGTTGAAGTTCAGTTTTTTTTGTTTAGCAGTGATTAAATCATTCTCAAAATTTCAGAAATTTTAAGATAATTTTTCATCAACTAACTCTAATTGAATTAGCAACGTTCTCTTTTATTTAATGGATTTGAGAAGCTTGAATACAAGCAATATTCCTAAATCACTACAAACCAGCACCTTTCCATTTCGATTAACATTGAACGAATAGATCTGTTTAGATAAGAAAGAGTAAATTAAAAAAATAAGGGCGATTTTTAAGCAACTTTATTTGATGTGTCCTATCTTAATTGGCATTAGCGGAAAGGGGAAAAATTGTATAATCCCTTTATTTAGAATGAGTTTAAATTCATAAGAAGTAATGTCATGGGTGTATTCGTTAAATTTTTTTCGGTACCTTCAGACCATTCTTTAACGCTGGCAACTATATCAAATAGCAACTGGTAACTATTCTCCATTTTTATGGCTCAGATTTTTCCTAAGTGGGCAAATGAAGCTCCAAGACGACTACTAATTTGTATTATCATTTTGCTGAACGCTGTAGTTTTTGGCGTTTGGTATTTCTTCTCACCAGAATTTACCCAGGTTGGTTATGCACCGGAACAGCCCGTTCCATTTAGTCACCAGGTGCACGTTGGTCAGTTAGGCATGGATTGCCAGTATTGCCATACTCAGGTGAAAGACTCTAGACACGCTAATATACCGGCAACTCAAACTTGTATGAATTGCCACAATCAGATTAAAACGGACAGTGAAAAGCTACAGCCCGTTCGGGACAGTTGGGAAACCGGTAAACCTATTAAATGGGTAAGAGTCCACATGCTACCCGATTTTGCTTATTTCAATCACTCTGCTCATGTAAATGTAGGAGTTGGGTGTGAATCCTGCCACGGTCGCATAGACAGAATGGATGTTGTATATCAGGCTGAGCCTCTAAGCATGGGATGGTGTCTAGATTGCCACAGGGAACCCGAAAAGCATATAAGGCCAGTGGAAGAAGTGACTACAATGGGCTATCGTGTCGAAAATCAGATTGAAGTGGGTCTTGAACTGGTATCTAAACAGAATATAAATGCGCCAACCTATTGTCAGGCCTGCCATTACTAATTCTATATAGCTGAACGAAAGAACAGTATCTAATTTAATTTTCCGCTGAGAATGAGTGATCATATAAAACAAAATACATATTGGAAAAGCTTAAACGAGCTGGCCCAAAACAAAGAATATCAAAAATTCGCAGAACGCGAATTTCCGGAAGACGTCACAGAAATGACCGATCAGGTTTCGCGTAGAAGTTTCCTTCGCGTGATGGGCGCATCTATTGCACTTGCTGGTTTTGCTTCTTGCCGAAAACCGGTTCAAAAAATTCTTCCTTATTCCAGGCAACCTGAAAACATTGTGATTGGAAATCCCAATTTCTACGCAACAAGCATGCCTTTTCAGGATATTGTAACCGGGTTGGTTGTCGAAAATAATGAAGGCCGCCCTTCTAAAATTGAAGGTAATAGTGATCACCCCTCCAGTCGTGGAAAAACGAATATTTATCATCAGGCTGCTATCTTAGGAATGTATGATCCAGACCGATCACGACACCCTCGTCAAGATAACACCAAAGTATCATTAGATGATTTTTCAACCTTTGCTGCCAGCCACTTTGAAGATCGCCAGCAAAGCATTTTGTTTATAAGTGAAGCAAATTCATCCCCTACTTATAATCGTTTAAAAGAAAATGTTTCAAATGAATTTCCAAATTCTAATTGGGTAACATATGAACCATTTGGAGAGGACAATTCAGTTGAAGGAACCAATCTTGTATTTGGGCAACGACTTAGAACCCAAAATCATTTTGACATTGCGAATCTGGTAGTTACACTCGATGATGATTTTGTAACTCCTTCCGCACACAAGAATAATGTTGAAAATGCACAACGCATTTCTGATCGAAGACGTGTAAGAAGTACAGATGACACAATGTCTCGTATTTACTCCGTTGAGAATTCCTACACAAATACCGGCTCCTATGCCGATCACCGCCTTAGGCTTAAATCATCAGAGATTGAAGCCTTTACATTTGCCCTTGCGAATAGATTATCAAATAGTGTAGACGGTTTATCCGCGTATAATAATGTCAACAATGCACTTTCATCTCATGAATGGGTTGAAAATCTTGCTAATGAGTTATTGGCGAATCGTGGTGAATCTATTGTATCTATTGGCGCAGAATACAGCCCGGCTGCTCATGCGACGGTTGCTGCAATTAACACAGCACTTGGCAATGCTGGAAATACGGTTACATACCACCGACTTCCATACAGATCTGAGCAAAACGAACAGGAAAATTTTGCTAATGCGGTCACGGAATTAAATGCAGGTCGATATAATACTGTAGTATTTATTGGAACGAATCCCGTTTACACTGCACCGGCAGATTTAAATTTTGCGGAAGCTCTTGGCAATGCTGCGACGAAAATACATCTATCAGATTATTATGATGAAACTTCTAAACTGTGCGACTTCCATGTAAACAGAGCACATTTCTTAGAAGCATGGGGTGATGGACTCTCCT
>JBGTFX010000220.1:0-5517 GCA_041747055.1 Balneolaceae bacterium | reverse complement strand
GTGGGCCCGCCCCATCTGCATTTTGAAATTAGAACTCCGGATAATAAGCCTGTAAACCCGCTTCTTACCAACTTAAAATCCTATATTACAGATACTCTTCCACCGGTATTTTCTGCACTGGCTCTTGAATGGCTTCATCCTGAGTCACTGCACCTTCAGGGGCATCAAATAATTACTCCTTTGGTGAGCGACTCCACAATTACTGATTTTGGCAGGATATCCACATCTAATCCTGTTGGACTGGCTTTGAATGTTTATGACAGAGCAGATCGCACTTCAAATGTTTACGCTGTTCATCAACTATTAATGACGGTTGATGATGACACTCTTTTTTATTCTATTGCAAATAAGTTTTCGTTTCCGGAAGATCAAATGATGTTTCTTGATCGATCATATCCAATACTTGCACAACAGCGAAGAGGCTTTCAACGGCTCTACACTGTTAATGGAAACAAGCTTCCTTTTTATGAAAAAAATCATGGTGTAATAGCATTAGACAAAGGGGAACACGAGGTGAAAATATTTGCAAGAGATGTGTATGGAAATGAAAGTCAGGCGCGGATTACCCTCCATTTTCTAGAAGATTTAAAAAGAGATTCAATTTTATCGGTACCGGCCTACCCTCTTCCGAAAGGGTTCAAAGATACACCTCGGCGCGGAATCTCTGTCCCACTCTCTCCACGAAAAATACCCGCTTACTATTTGACAGAAAATTTTCAGGGGCAAAATCACACCAGTATTCCTTACGAATCCGTGTTTTATTTTTACGATGATTTAAACCTTTTGGAAGCCACACTCTCTCCCGGAAAAAGAGTAATGGTGAATTCCATTGATCAAACCTTATCACTAAAAATTCCGGCAACGGCTTTATATGATTCCCTCAAAATTAAAATAAGAGTCGGTGAACATAATGGATATCCGGCATTTCAATTTTCGCCTAATCGGTTGCCGATTCAAAATTCAATGGTATTCAGGTATCAACTTCCAGATCATCTAATAAATGATCTTCAAATTGGCCTCTATTCGTATGATGAATTTAGAAACCGGTATTCATTCCTAAATTCCTCAATTAGAAATGGAGTGCTCAAAGCAGAATTAAAAGAATTTTCAGAGCTTAGAATTCAAAAAGATATCTATCCTCCCTTTGTAGGTAAACCGCGTATAGAAAAAAATCTTGGGGGTAATTATGTAATTATCATTCCAACTGTAGATGAGATGTCAGGTATTGATTACCAAAGATCTATGATTACCGTAAATGGAAAGAGAGGAATAGTAGAATATGATCCGGAAAAAGAACTATTAATATTCTATAGGCCAGGGTTTCAACCACAGGAATCAAACCAAATCGAATATTCTATATACGATAAAATTGGAAATCGCAGAACCGGAGCAACCACGATTTCCAATTAATATTATACGTATGCTATACAGCTAATTTCTACCAATACGTTTTTTGGCAGGGTTTGCACAGCAACAGTTTCGCGTGCAGGAGGGTTTACTTCAAAAAAGCTTCCATAAATCTCGTTTACGGTACCAAAATCGTTCATGTCATCAAGAAAAATTGAACATTTTATAACTTTGGAAAAATTTGACCCGGCTTCAAGTAAAACCTCTTCCAAATTCTTCATTACCTGTTTTGCCTGGGCTTCTATCCCGCCATCAACGACAGTCATTGACTCAGGGTCCAGGGCAATCTGGCCCGAGCAATAAACAATATTATTATAAACAACTGCCTGACTATAGGGGCCAATTGCTTTAGGAGCTTTTGAAGTCGCAATAATTGTGTGATTCATTTCTTTTATGTTGGAACTTTAAAAATTTATTGTGCTTGAATATAAACATGATTACCTGTCTTTCATTGGAAAATTTCTTTGCCTGCATTGCATTGCGATATCCTGTCTTATTGATTACTTTTAGGAGATATTTTTAAATGCAATCATAATTCTTATTCAAAAAAATGAAGAGTCTCAAATATATACTCATCCCTTTTGTTATTGTTGGGTTTTTATGGAGTTGCGAAACTACAGAACCCTTTGTTAATGATATACAAACTTATTTACTGTTAGGTAGTTTCGATCAAGCCATTGCGGAAGCAGAAAGAGTTTTGGAAACTGACTCAGAAAATGGCGTTGCACATTATTATCGGGGAATGGCTGTAGCTTCTAAAGCACAAACTGTTGATCCCCCAGCAGATAGAAAGCCATATTATGAAGATTCCAAAGAATCTTTTGAAAATGCCCGGCGTTTTATGAGTGAGCAGGAAAGCACCCCGGATGAATTAAATGATCTTGATGATTTAATTGTTGAATTTTGGGCTTTTGAGCACAACTCAGGTATTGAATATTTAACTGAAGACAGTTTGCGAAGCGCTGTAAGCAATCCTGACAGAGTTGCAATGGACCATTTAGAAAATGCAATTACGATGCAACCTGATAGTGCATTGAGCTACATTGTGCTCTCTTCAACACAATTTAATACCGGCGATATTAGTACAGCAATTTCCACGTACGAGCAAGCCATGGAAAAACTGAACCGTCCTGATGTTGAAGATTACGAATTTCTTATTAGTCTCTACATCAATCAGAACAGATTTGATGATGCTGAGCCATTGACTTTAGAAGCAATGGATGTATATCCGGATAAAGATCAGTTCATTCAATTCCTTGCTGATATTTACATCCAACAAGGCAATGTAAATGAAGCAATTTCTATTATTGAATCACTGATTGAAAACGAACCCGACAACCCGCAGTATTACCGGGTATTAGGAACTCAAGTTTATCAAAATGTAAGTGCGATAAACCAAGAGATTTCTCAAATATATAATGAAATATTTGAATTGGAACGGAAGCTAAGATCGGCATCCGGTAGTGAAGCTGAAGCTTCAAGAAATGAACTTGAGTCTCTTCGCAATGAGGTGTCTGAACTGGAAGAAGAAGCACAAGAGCTTACCGAGATTTCAATTAATCAGATGCAAGAAGTTGTTCGTTTATCTGAAAACGATGATGATGCCTATAGTATTCTTGGAATTATCCATCAAAACCGTGCAGCAAGTCTGTTTGAAAAACGTAATGCCATTATTGATGACAATGAACTTGCTGATGAACTTGACAGACAAGCCCGCGAAGATCTTATGGCCGCTATGGAATATTACGAAAGAGCAGCCGAAATCAACCCTAATGAAGCCATCTATTGGGAATCGCTTTTCCAGGTTTATACCACTTTAGGAATGGAAGAAAAAGCCCGTGATGCAATGGAAAAAGCTGATCAACTATAATTTTTTACTATATATTTTTATGATGCATTTTAAAACCCGAATGACAAGTGTTCTGCTTGTCTTCGGGATTTTTTTTACCCTTTCTTGTAGTACACTATCACTGACAAACGAGTCAGCTGAATCGCTTTATGAACGAGGCCAATATAATAAAGCACTCTCTTCCGTGAATAAATCCATTGAGGAGAATCCCGATGATTCAGAAGAGAAGATTCTTAAAGCAAAAATTTTAAGAGCAGTTGCTCTTGAAAAGCATAACCCTTCTGATCGTAAGGTCTATTATCAGAATCTGCGTGATGTTGTTGATGAAGTGCAATTTACTACTGGAAATTATCGGACTACAACCGATAGTATTTTAGTTAAAGCGTGGAGTTACGAACAAAGTGAGGGGGTTCGCCAACTGCAGGAAGATGTTTCTGATACGTATGATGCTAATTTCGACCGAATTATATCCCACTTTGAAAATGCCTCAGTTATTATTCCTGACAGCTTGATTACCTATAGCCTAAAAGCCACTACTTATTATAGGCACGGAGATACTCAAAAAGCTATCTCTACTATTGAAGAGGCTGAAAGTAATGGAGTCACTTTATCTCCACAAATAAGAGAAAGAGTTGCTTTTCTTTACTTAGAGAGTGGTAACCTTACAAAATCAATCAGTATTTATACAGATTTGGTGAACCAATTCCCCGATATCCAAGATTATCGACATGGTTTAGTGAATGCTTTGATTTTAGATGAAAACCATGAAGAATCTGTGGCTTATTTGAATGAACTTTTAGAAAAGTATCCCACTAGAACTGAATATATAGAAGCACTTGCTACAGAGCGCTTTTATAAAGTCTCTCAAGAAATTAATATTACACTTACTGATATTGATGCTCCACTTACATCAGATAAATTTGAGACATTAATATCAGAGCTTTCTGAAATTGGCAGTCTATTTCAACGAATAGAGTCTGATCGACCGACAAGAGAAAGTCACCAATTCCGTGTTGCTAGTTTTTATAATAAATCAGCCAAGATGCTATTGGCTTTGCAAGAGAAATCTGAAGAGGAACTTGCAGCAGAAATTGCCGCGCATGCTAAAGAGTTTTTTGAATTCTCACTACCCTATTGGCAACAACTAACAGAATCTAATCCTGAAAATAGAGATTATTTCCAAAAGCTATACGAAGCATATACTCAATTGGAAATGCAGGATGAGGCCGAAATGCTGGAACAACAAATCAACTTTTAACCTTTATGAAATTCAATACAAAAGCAATTCACGCCGGTCAAAATAACGAAGAGACTACCGGTGCTGTAATGCCTCCAATCTTTCAAACATCAACCTACGCACAAAAAGCGCCAAATGACCATCAAGGGTATGACTATGCAAGAGTAGGAAACCCAACAAGAACAGCCCTCGAAAAACTTATTGCCGGACTTGAAGGCGCTACAGATGGAATTTGTTTCGCAAGTGGTGTAGCCGCAATGGATGCCATTATCCGTATGTTCAGGCCTGGTGATCATATTGTAACTACCAACGATCTTTATGGCGGCAGCTACAGACTGTTTACAGAAATGTTTGAACCGTTTGGCATTAATTTCTCTTTTGTTGACATGACGGATCTTTCACTCGTTGAAGATGCTATCACGAAAAATACCAAGTTAGTTTGGGTTGAAACCCCAACCAATCCCCTGTTGCGTGTAGTAGATATTGAAAAAATATCCAATATCGCTAAAAAGAACAATATTCTTACCGCAGTTGATAATACATTTGCGTCCCCATATCTACAGCAGCCTTTAAGCCTCGGTGCTGATATTGTAATGCATTCCACAACAAAATTTTTAGGTGGCCACTCTGATGTTATTGGCGGAGCGGTTGCAACATCAAATAAAGACGTTGTTGAAAAGTTACGCTTTCAAATAAAAACCACAGGTGCTGTTCCCGGTCCGATGGATTGCTATTTAACATTAAGAGGAATTAAAACGTTGGCAGTAAGAGTTCAGCGGTCTGTAGACAATGCAAAACAAATTGCCCAATGGTTAACAGAACAGCCAGAAGTAGATATAGTATATTACCCTGGACTGAAATCGCACCCACAGCATGAAATTGCCAAAAAACAGATGAATGATTTTGGTGGAATGGTTTCATTTAGCCTAAAAGACGATTCCATTGAATCTGCTGGGAATTTGATGAGTAAAACAACTGTGTTTACTCTTGCTGAAAGTTTAGGGGGAGTAGAATCATTGATAAG
>JBGTFX010000219.1:0-2510 GCA_041747055.1 Balneolaceae bacterium | reverse complement strand
CAAAACATGTGAGGGAAAATTTTTCTATGCATCTTGATGAAATAGAAGAAACGGGAGAAGCTACTGTTGTGCTGGCGGGTAGATCATTTAAGATTAAAAAACAGTTTATTGATGATCTTGAAGCGACAGCCATGGAAGATAAAATTGAAAATCTCGATAAAGCATTACTTATTATGCATGCCCCAAAGGATAGCACAGTAGGAATCGATAATGCAGCCAGGCTATACAGCAAAGCCAAACACCCAAAAAGCTTCCTTTCGCTACACGAAGCAGATCATTTACTTACAAATGAGATATACAGTAAATATGCCGGAAAAATAATTGCACAGTGGAGCGATATTTACCTGTAATAAACATCTACAAATATTAAAACAAAAAGTGACTATGAAAACTTTACTGACAACTCTGCTACTATTTATAATAATTGGATGCGCAGAAAACGAAATGGAATCACAACACAATCAGAATAATCAGTCTCCCGCTCACGATGAACTTATTGTTGTCGTTCACCCAACTGAAGGCAATGAAGTCAGTGGCGTGGTACGATTTTTAAATGAAGAAGGAGGAGTTCGAGTATTGGCTGAAGTTCATGGTTTAGATCCAAATAGCCTTCACGGATTTCACATTCACGAATTTGGAGATTGCACTGCCCCCGATGGCACATCCGCCGGTGGACATTTTGCCCCACATGATAATCCACATGCAGGGCCAACGGATAGCCCGCGTCATGTTGGAGATTTAGGCAACCTTGCAGCTGATGAAGATGGAATTGCAGAATTAAACTTCCTGGATACTGTAATTTCGTTTGAAGGAGTAAATAATATTCTTGGCCGTGGTGTAGTTGTTCATGCCACTGAGGATGATTTAGTAAGTCAACCGACAGGTGATGCCGGAGCCCGGTTAGGTTGCGGTGTAATTGGAGTTGCACAAACACAATAACATTTCCGGCTTAAGTGTATATAACTAAGCCTGTCCGTATATTACTTCGGCAGGCTTTTCTTTAAATCTCTTTACAAATCTCTATATGACACGTGTTCTCTTGCTGATGTTACTCATACCCGGCAGCCTCTTTTCACAAAACCTCCCGGAAATTGAAGGAGAATGGAGTGGTTATATTAATCTGAATGGACAGGCTCTTGCTATCAATCTCACCTTTATGAATACCTATAACGAGATCGACGGCAGCATCGACATTCCCCAACAAAATGCATTCAATCTGCCAGTAGATGTCACCCTTATACAATCTGATTCCCTCGTTTTTGAATTTCAAACAGGAACGGGAGCAGCCGTATTTAGTGCCTCACTAAGTAGCACTGCACCGGATAGCATTAGTGGCCGGTTCACACAAACGAATATGTCATTTCCTTTTTTCTTAGAGCGGGGTGATGCAACTTATTCCGCAACAGACTCTCGGTTGAATCAGGAAGTGATTACGATAAAAATTGAAGATCAACAAATTCAGGGAAACTTAGTTACCTCACCTTCACCAAAAAACAATTCCCTGATCATAATGATCAGTGGAAGTGGTGCCAATTCCCGGAACAGTCCGGTTGCTGGATTTGAAGTATTTAAAGAGCTGGCAGTATTATTATCCGAAAGTGGTTACCATAATTTTCGATTCGATGATCGAGGAGTAGGCGGGTCTACCGGAAATATGGATGCTACACTTCAGGAGCTCGCGGCAGACGTGGAAGAGATCATCCAGTACTTCAGTAACAATGAATTGTATGCTTTTGATGAAATTATACTCTTGGGACATAGCCAGGGAGGAGTTATTGCTTCATTAGCAGCTCAAAACACAGATTTGTCTAAGTTGATTTTACTGGCATCCCCGGCTTTTCCGGGCGAGCAGATCATTAATCAGCAGATTCGAAAAATATCTGAAGCCGAAGGGATACCTGATGATGTAGTTGAAGAGAATATGGCTTTTCAGGAAAGAATTTATGAAGTGGTAAAGACCAATGGCGAATGGGAAGAGATTGAGAGCAATCTGGAAAACCGGCTTCGGCAACAAATTAAAGAGTTACCGGAGCGCCAACAGGAAGCCTTGGGGAATATGGATGAATTTATAATAAGCCAAATAAACCGTCAGCTTCAAGGAGCTAAAAGCCGTTGGTTTAAATCCTTTATCGAAACAGATCCTCTTGCTGCACTGCAACAAACAGATGAACCCGTTCTAGCAATTTTCGGCGAAAAAGACAGCCAGATTTTAGCAGAACCCAATGAAGCAGCGTTTTCTAATGATTCAAGAATTATGACAGCCATCTTACCGAACGCTAACCACCTGTTTCAGAAAGCAAAAACCGGGATGACAGGAGAATACCCCATGCTTGAAAAGGAGTTTGTTAATACGCTTGCTGAAGCGTTGCTTGAATTTTTGGACCGATAAATTTACCAGCTTTTTAAACAAAGACCTGTCAGGTCTCACATAGGATGACTCTTTTTGGGTATTTCTATGCTTCACTTATAAGTCATCGCGGACTCTGATCCGCGATCTTCCTTTTCTAATT
>JBGTFX010000218.1:0-5845 GCA_041747055.1 Balneolaceae bacterium | reverse complement strand
AACGTTTTAACAGGTTTTCAAATCAGTTGGCCATCGTAAAGTAGAGTTGCAGAAGTGTGATTGTCAATACCAAAAAGAAAAAGTTTAAGCATGGACGGAAATGGTGAGTTTAAGCAACAGCCAATGAATCCGGCAGCTGATGCTCCTCATTTGAGTAAAGCAAACGGTAAAGCGCCGGTTCAGGAATCACAGAGAGCGTGAGACATTAATTAATAAAAACGAAAAACCTCCAAGGTGTATTTAACAATCTTGGAGGTTATTTCATTTATCTGCTCTTTACTAAAATATTCCCATTTGTAATAGGATGAGTTGCTTTTGCATCTTTGGAATCACCCATCTGATTATCGTAAACGACTTCTTGGGTTGCCGAATCAACTAAACGAATTCGATACTTATCAGCCTCTCTATTCTTTCCCGTAGATTTTTCATCCACAACGCTGATATAAAACTTATACTCACCACTGCCATTAATTGTACCGGACCCGCTCACTTTTGCCGTATTCCCGGATACTATTATTTGGTTAAAGGAAGTACTTTGGAAGTCTATATTTCCATTATTAAATCTATAAGAAGCTCTACCCTGTAACTCACCTCCCTTTTTAACTCTTGCATTCAACCCGAACTTTGCCCGGCCTGATTTTGATCCATCACTCACTAAAGCTCCTTTTGGTGAATCAATAAAACCACTGCCATTGGTAAAGCCCGGGGTGGAAGGTTTTTTAGTTTCAATTTCATAGTAATAGATATTCCAGTTGCCATCCCTATTATCTTGCCAGACAATTCGGGTACCGGAAATATCCGGATTAATTTGAGACGCACTGTTATCTGTGACATGATGTTCAGTTCGGTTCTTTAAATTGTAGTAATAGATATTCTCGTTTCCATCGCGATTATCTACCCAAACAATAAAATTCCCGGAAATTACCGGGTCCGTTTGATCGTTTGAATCGGTCGTAATTTGTGTTTCAGTATCTGTTGAAAGATCATACAAAAAGATATCCCAATTCCCGTTTCGATCATCTTGCCAAACGATTCGGTTCCCATCAATGGATGGGTTGATAGAAGCGTAGTTTGGATTGGATGAAATCGAGGTATATGAATCGGAATTAAGATTATACAAACGAATATTTTGAGAGAGGCCATCAAACTCAGAAAACACTACCAGATTTCCTGAAATATCGTAACCGGCCTTAGGAGCGTTATCAAATCCCACCGTTTGAGTTTCGCCTGAAGAGAGGTCATAAGCATAAATATTCCATCTCCACGTTTCCCAAATAATGAGATCTCCTGAAATCCTGGGTTCTCTATCATTAAATGGTTCCGGAGTGTCCGATATTTGGGTTTCAGTTGAGGTCGCCAAATCGTACATAAAAATATCAAAGGCATCCATGCTTCGATCATCAGACCAAACTATTCTTTTCCCGTCAATAGCCGGTTCAATCTGACTGTTTGGATCATCCGTTATTTGAGATTCGGAGCCGGTAGATAAATCATACAGGAAAATATCAAAGTTACTGTTTCGATCATCCTGCCAGACGATTCTATTTCCGTCTATTGCCGGGTTGATATGTGTAGCCGTCTCACTTGTCGTAATCCTGGTTTCACTACCGGAAGCCTGACTGGATAAATGCAGATCTTCCATCTCTGAACTCTCCATTTCAAGAGATGACACCGGGTTTGATGATTGGTCACATCCGTACATAATGCTCAGCAAAAGCATCATGGTGATTAAAACGGATTTTATTGGTTTCTGCGAAAACGTATCCTTCTTCATTATAAACCTCTCTTTTTGATTCTAATTTTTCTCATTTTAAAAAATATGACCTATAGCAACATACTCTCAACTGCATCTAATGATGCATAATTGCGTTCAATGAATGGTAAAGTATCAAAACTTTTATTTCTCTTTTGTAGGAATTACTGCTATTCCACTCTGATAATTATTACGAGTTATTTGTGGTCATAATTCCGTTCTTTCTTAATATTTTATACTCCCTTTCCTTACGTTATTTACTGTGGTAGAAATTATCAACAGCAAAAGAAAAGTTTAAAAAAGCAGGAGACTTTTGGGGTGGTTGAAAACAGGTTGGTAGTTAATTTTACACTCACGAGCTCAAATATAAAGCAGTAAACCACTTCTGGCTCCTCCTTACGCGTTTCGAAATTGACGGTAAGCGTACCGTTGTGCATTCTCATGATTTGATGTGAGAGGTTTACCCCTATTCCAGAACTTTTGCTTTTTCCGTTTCCACCCCACCGTGTAAAGATAAAGCTAACACGTTGATGTATATACATACATTATGCTGATCTTCAACACATCTGGATAAAATAAAAGCCCTACAGGTATTCCGGCAGGGCTTTTGAAAGATTTATTCTAGAGGATTGTAGTTTAGAATAAATACCTTAATCCAAACTGGATTTGCCACCTGGAACGCAGGCTGAAATCATCCACAAACGTTGATGTTTGGCTTGTATCAAAACCAAATACAGGCTCAAGAGTTTCGGGATCTACGTTAATCCCGATAGGCTGGGTATTTAACGGGAGTTCCCGGACTCCCCGGCTGGAACTGATCAAATTTGCAAGGTTTAAAACATCCATCGATAACTGGATACGGTTTGTTTCATTTATCTTATAGTCTTGCATAATCCGCAGATCCATACGGCTGAACCATGGGCTCAAAATAGCGTTCCTTTCGGCATACTGGCCGCGTCTTTCACTCAGGTAGCTATCCTGTTCAATAAAAGCATTAAAAGCAGCTCTTTGTGCTTCGGGATTGGCACCTGCAAATGTATAATCTTGCAGTTCCTGAACCGTGGGTATATAGATCAAATCATTCAACGGAGAACCATCCAAATTGGCATCTCCCGCATATGTATAACTGAACCGGCCCCCCTTAGCTAATTCATAAAAGAGGGAAAATGCAGTTCTCCAGCGGTCATTATCTCCGTAAAAGAATGCTTTATTAACTGTACCCACAAATCGGTGCCGGTTTCCAAAGTCGGAGGGAGCCGTTGACGGGGTGTTCGAGTTACCAAGTATCGGATTTCCTTCAAATATATCGCTCGAAATTTCGCGGGTATTTGAATTCACATCACGAGACTGAAGAAAGTTATATCCCAGGGAAGCTCTAAGGTTATTTTCCCAGGTTTTTTCAACTTCACCGCTAACATTGAAACTGTATCCCTTGCTTGTATTTGTAAAGACAAATGCATTCTGTCCCGGCTGGCCGAATGGATTTATGGCTTTATCGTCATCTGTAAATACAGCACGGTTATCCGCCCCCTGCAACGTTCCTGTTGGCGGCCTCAGTCCAAAATTACGCACAACCATGGCGTTAATGTCATTTGTATAAATAACATCGGTTGAAATCATCCATCCATCTCCAAATGTTTTGTCCGCTCCGATATTGGATCTCCAAACCTGTGGAAATTTAAAATCGGGATCGGTTACCGTAAAGAAGAAGAAGTCGGGGTTCGCTACCTGGTTACCAACCCAAACGAATGGAAAGCGCCCGGTAAACAGGCCAGAACCGCCCCTGATTTGCAATGATTGATCACCCAAAAAATCCCAGTTGAAACCAACCCGCGGAGAAAATAAAGGATCTTCATCCGGAAGCTGTGTGGAATCGAACGTAATAGGCTCCCCCCTTTCATTAAAATAGGTTATCGTTGGATCGTAAGTACCTCCTTCCGAAACGAGGCCACCCTTACGGGCAATGTTTTCCCGTACCTTGCTGGCTGTATTAAAATAGAGTGGAACATCAACTCTTAACCCATAGGTTAAAACAAACCGGTCGGTCATGGTCCATTCATCCTGTGCATAAAAAGAAAGCTGGCCAACATTGGTTTCTGCCAAAGCCCAGGTGTTATTGGCGTCGTTTGTTGACTGTACATTTCGCGCAAAATCAACAAGTGGATCAAACTGCCCCGAGTCTACAAAATCAAGGAAATCCTGGGTACTGTCAAAACCAGGCCCGAATGTACCGCCAGGATTTCCCGGTCCATCAAAAACCCCCAGGTTAAAAGAGTTGTCGAACTGGAACAGTTCAAAAGAAGTTCCCAAGGTAACCACATGATCGCCTGCAAAAATGTCGAAGTTGTTGGTGAGCTGCCATACTTCCTGGCCAAGCCGGTTGTTAATGGAAAAAGGCTCGAATCCTGCCACAATGTATCGCACACCATTTTCATTAATATTGATAACCGGAAAAGGCTCGCTGAAAGGATCCCGACTGTCATTAAAATTTGTGTATCCGAGTTGAAGCTTGTTGGAATACTTGTTGCCAAACATGGACCGGAGTTCTACAATACCGGAGTGAATTTTGTTGTTAATTCTGTATCCGGAATTAAAAAACTGAAGTGTAGTTGCATCCGGACCGCGCCTTCCTATAGCTGTAGGGTTGGCAGGCAGCTGTCGATACGCATTTAAAAAGTTATACGTAGCTGCGAGTGAGTGGTTATTGTTAATGCTCCAATCGAGTTTAAAAATTCCTTTGCTGTTGTTCGTATCGTGGGAAAACCCCTCGAATGGCCCTGTTTCATAACCGTAACGGTCAAGTAACACCTGGCTGACGGCTTCAAGATCGGCCACTCTTACCCTAGATACATTTTCGCCCGTTCTGCCGGGGGCACTTGCCAAAAAGTTAGAGCCAAGATCGTCTCTCCTCTCCAATTCAAAATTGGCAAAAAAGAACAGTTTATTCTCAATAATCGGACCGCCAATACTAAAGCCGGTTTGTAATTGTGTAAGATCGGGAACAAAAATACTTTCGCCTGAAACTTTTGATCCGGTTAAATCATCGTTGCGGTAGAAACCAAATACAGATCCTGTAAATGTGTTGGTTCCGCTTTTAGTAACCGCATTTACAGAGGCACCGGTAAACCCGGCCTGAGTTACATCGTAAGGAGCTAAAGAAACCTGAATCTGGTCGATCGCATCCAGCGAAATAGGCTGCGCATTCGCCTGCCCGCCCGGTGTTGCGGCATCAAGCCCAAATGGATTATTAAAAATCGATCCATCGAGCGAAAAGTTGTTAAACTGATCGTTTCTACCGGCAAAAGAGTTGCCATCCGATGCCGGGTTCAGTCGGTAAATATCCGCCGCGGAACGGGTAATCGTTGGCATTTCCTGGATCTCACGAGTTCCGATATTTGTTGCGGCCCCTGTCCGGCCTTTGTTGATTCTATCGGTTCCGGCTGTAACTACAATTTCTGAGATTTCAGTAACATCCTCCCGGAGCACAAAATCCACATCAAGGGATTCGCCCAGCGACAGAAACAGGTCTGAAATGGTTGCACTTTCGAGCCCGATAAATGTAGCGGTGATTTCATATGGGCCGCCGATCCTAAGATTCGGCAGTGTGTAACGGCCGTTGCTTCGTGCAGAGGTACCATAAGTAGTACCGGAGGGTAAATGGCGGGCAACTAATGTTGCACCGGCCAATGGCTGGTCGTTTTCATCAACAATAATCCCTTTCATAGATGAAGTTGTAACACCCTGGGCATAGATTGCTGACTGAAAAGCTAAACCGTATAAAATTAAAATCAGGAGAGATAGTAACGCTTTTTTCATAAGAGAAAGATTGGTTATCTGTTTTTTTTTTGGGAAAAATATGAACGGTGCCCTGCTTATAAATTTTAAAGGAGTTATTTCAGAATAAATAACACCAGCTTAGTGTACAAAATTGAGGGTGTAACCAACACCATTTATACACCCACCTGTAGTATCATTTGACCTGATAACACCCCGTTGAACATTTAACAGTTAAATATTTAATCATTGGTGTCCGGTTAAAAATGAACACAATCAAATTAAGAATCTTCTTGTATAATTAAAGCCAGTTTTATC
>JBGTFX010000217.1:0-3371 GCA_041747055.1 Balneolaceae bacterium | reverse complement strand
AGCAGATATGCCTACTGATGCCCTTTCTCCTGATCGCCCTCCCCCGTGCTGACTGTCACCAATGTGAATGAGTCCATTTAGGAATGTGCCACTTGTTAATATTACCGATTTAGCATGAAAATCCTGACCGGTTTGAGTGCGAACACCGGAGACAACCTTACCCGAATCGTCAGTTAGAATATCAACAACATTATCCTGACGAAAATGGAGGTTATCAATTGCCTCCAATTCTTCTCTCATCTTTTTTGCATAGAGCGTGCGATCACTTTGGCAGCGCGGACTCCACATTGCCGGCCCCTTACTTCTATTGAGCATTCGAAACTGCACTCCACTCTCATCACTTACCTTCCCACTAAGCCCGCCAAGAGCATCAATTTCTCGTACTAATTGTCCTTTAGCCACCCCTCCCATAGCGGGATTGCAAGACATCTTAGCAATTGCATCAAGATTCATTGTAATGAGCAGAGTTTTCGCCCCCATCTTCGCAGATGCGCCTGCAGCTTCACTTCCTGCGTGGCCCGCACCAACGACAATCACATCGTAAGAAGGGTATAAAGATTTCATATATATTTGTTTTTTATTAACTTAGAAACTTTAGAAAGGGTAATTTTTTAAACCATCTTATTCAAAAAATGAATAAACAGGAATATTTAATAGAGATCTAAAAATATCGCTTTATTTTGAATATCTAAATGATTTCATGTATTCATTGCGTGATCTGATACAACGATAAATAACCCGCTAAAATTCTATTCAGCTATGTGGTATAAATCAAAAGAGGAAAAAGTAGAGGATCGACTGTTCACAAAAATATGGATGGATAATTGGATGGAATCAATCAATAATAGTGCAGAGTTTTACCGAAGAGCCAAAAGTTGGAATGCACCATTAATTTTAACTTTTAACCCACCTCCTCAAATCATAGAAGAAAATGACTCCACCGGGATATACCTAAATTTAAAGTATGGTAAGTGTGAAGAACTGCGTTATTCGAAAGAGATTGATGAAAGTCGATGTGATGTGATTTTATCTGCTGATACACAGACCTGGATTCAGCTTATGGAAAAAGGTGCTGATCCGGCATCCATGATATTAAAAAAGAAAATAACTCTAAAGAAAGGGAGCTTAATTTTACTATCCACTCAAAGTAAAGCTGCTAAAGCACTTTTGAAATCTGCTCCAATATCTGATAGAAAATCAAGTCAGGAAGAGAAACCTTTAATGGCTCGTGAGAGAAACAAATTTTATTCAACAACTGAAGGGCTCGATATAAATAGCACTTCAATGAAGTTATTCAGACAGAAATCAAAAAGAGATTGGACAAAAGGAATTGATTTAAAAAAAGACGCAGAAGAATGGGAAATATTAAGTGCAGAGAAGAAGAAAGTAATTGCTCATTTTATGAGTCACATTTTAGCTTTCGAAGAGTCTGCTATAAAAGATCAGCTGCCCATCATGCAGGTAGTTGCACAGAATTCAGATTTGGATGATTACATGTTAATGACCTCAATTTTATCTGATGATTCTAACCATTTGGTATATTTGTCTAAGTATAAGAATGAGGTAATGGGTAAAAGCCTCGATCTTGTACAGTATCATGCATCACACTTCAAATCACTTCTTTACAACAAGATTCCATTTATAACTGGTGTTAATGATAGTGAATCAACTACGGCTGTTCTTTTAAAATCCTTAAGTCTGATAAATATAATTTTAAAAGGCACGCTTACTAATACATACTATATAGCACTTCAAGATTATTTGGATGAAAATAAAATCTTACCCGCTCTCTTTGATGGAGTTACCAAAATAAAAGAGGATGAATCCTATCATGATAATTTCACGCAATTTTTTATAGCTCATTTGCTTTCAGAGAATAGTGATCTGATAGAATTTACAGAGAATACCTTGGAAGAATTCTTAACCGATACCACTAACATCATTCAGGAAAACTTCACTTTTTACGCCAAGAAAGATCAATTCGCTGCAAAAAAAGAGTGGCTGCTAAATCAAACTATCGTAGAGTACCAAAAAAGATTTCCAAAGTAGTAGCTATTCCTCTCTTCAAGATGTGTAAAGATGTATCATCAATTCTTTTGTCGTAATCCTTTTACACATTGAATCAAGACTAAAGAAGCCAATTAGAGAAAAGTATTATCTCTTGGCTTAGTTTTTGCTTTAGTATTGATTAAACTCAAAAAGAACTACATGAAAGATTTATCGGACGAATTGGCAAACAGGGGAGTGCCGGCATTAATTATAGGTGAAAAAGGGCTGTTAACAACAATAGCAAAAGCAGGAATTGAATGAAAGCCCTGTATTAAGATCGAAGTATGCGAAGTTTAAGGTTCCACTTTCATCATATGATTCAAAAAAGTTTATCTCCGAGTTATGTACTCTGGGAAAAATAATTGGACGAAAAATGGTGATATTTAGTGATGATGACAGAGCACTATTGAATATATCAAGGAATAGAGATCGTCTTCGTCCTTATTATATATTCACCTATCCGGATAAAGATGTTGTAGAAAAGCTACTCGATAAACAATCTTTTGCTAACCTGGCTTCAACACACAATTTACCGGTACCAAAATCTTATGAGGTTAAAACGATTACCACTTTAAAAAAGGTAGGCACAAAAATCTCATACCCATGCATTATAAAACCAACACAACGTCACTACTGGTGGGGAAATACTTTTGTTAACACGTTAGGCTTTTATAAAAAAGCTATAAAATGTGAAGATATTGGTGAATTAAAACGTAATTACAGTTTAATTTCGAAAATAAACCCCTCTGTTGTAGTACAAGAGTATGTAAGCGGTGAAGATGACCAACATTTTAGTACAAATATTTTTGCTGATAGTAATAGCCGTATACGCGGATACTATATAGCTCAAAAATTGAGGGTGTATCCGGTTTCGGCAGGAACCGGTACTTATATAGTAACCATAAGAAATAAAGAGGTTGAGCGGCTATCTTTTGAAATCGTGGCTAAACTGGGTTTAAAAGGATTAATCAATATACAGTTCAAAAAAGATTCTATTACGGATGAGTATATGCTGATGGAGATTCATATAAGAAATAGTTCATGGAGTTTACTGGGCAGCAAAGCCGGTGCTAATCTAGGTGAGCAATACTATAAGTATTTAACATCAGAAAATATTGAGCAGGATGTGCTTATCGGTCGTTCCAAGGTTAAGTATATAAATTTATCACACGATATTCTTGCTGGATATTTCGGTCAAATGGTGCCACTTGTTTCGGAGCATATAGTGCCACTTTCCACGAGTGATATTAGCGGTTAAAGTTCATGGGGTCAAGCGTTGTTTTTTACGTTGTGATTCCCCTGTAAGTTCAATACGGTGTGAA
>JBGTFX010000216.1:0-5331 GCA_041747055.1 Balneolaceae bacterium | reverse complement strand
ATACACCCATTCCGTTTAGCAAAGAGCTTGAAAAAGGATACATGGCAGATTACCGGCTTGAAGAGAAACTGGAAAAGTTGTTGAGCTACTAAAAGTACGGTCGGTGACACCGCGCTACGTAGGACAGGTAGCCTGACCTGTCACCGGGATGCGAATTCGTTCAGGATTATGTCTGCCGCGGGTCAGCGACGCCGCACTACGTAGGACAGGTCGCTGACCTGTCACCGGGGTGTGAAATTCGTTCAGGACTATGTCAGCCGCGGGTCAGCGACCCCGCGCTACTTTAACTTCTCTAAAACCGACACTCCTCTCGCATCTCTTGGCGCAGAGATACCGAGATAATCAGCAACCGTTGGTGCAATATCTATAGTTTTAACTCCTTCTATTCGGTTGGTGGTAAATCCTCCTCCCTGCGCACAGAAAGCTGTGTACATGTCCGGATCAACTGAGGAAAAACCATGACCGGAATAAATATTTCCTTCCATTATCACACTCGTCGCACGCATGGAAGAACTACTACGAAAACCTTCTTTCAATCCCCAATAGACATCTCCTCCAGCTTGACCGCCTAACCCCAAATCGGGATGTGTTTCTGCTGTATAAATTTCAGTCACAACTGATTCACCTTCCGGTGTTTTAACGTTGCGTAATACATCTTTTACGGCTTGAATCACTTCTTCACGTTCCTTCATCGAAACAATTCCTTCGCTCCACTCTTCTGTATTTATGGAAATCCAATATCCATTGGGCGCCAAGGCTTTTGTTTGTGACAGATCAATTTCACCATCCTCCGTCAACACCAAAAGTCCGGCATCTTTTAAAGCTGCATTAGGGTTAAATACATTCCAACTTGTTCGCATTCCATGATCACCTGTAATAAAAAATGCCGCCTTTTTTTCTGCTGCTAAATCCATCAAGTGACGAACTCGCATGTCTGTGTATCCCCAAACATCTGCACGAAATTCTCTGATTTTATTTGCGAGTTCAGCATCATACATTGGGGCATTTTCTTCTAAGTAACCCAAAATCGTGTGATCGATGGAATCGGATAATGGAAAATAATCGAGCAGAAACTGAGGATCCATTTCATTCCACAGCCATTCTGATCCGCGAATAAATTGACGTGTAATCAGCTCCGCAGTCTCTAAATAACGTCTTTCTGCGACACCGTTTCCGCCTTCCATTAGGGTAGTTCCGAATCCACCACTGCGATAAATTCCCAAAGCAGAGTTTCCAATCCATCCTCGAACGGCCTGATCATACCCTTTTCGTAAATCTTCATTATTAGCCTCAATCACCTGAAGCCGTGGATAAAAAAGCATAAAATTGGATCCGTCCTCATTCACTTCAAAAAGTCTGACTCTTAAAAATACAGATCCGTTTTCTACCGGAGCCTCAATTGCCTCCGAAAAATGGCGAGCCAATTGATCTTTGTTGTGAAGATCTGAATCAAGGTCAGCTGCATAAGCATGGACTGCTTTATTTACATTTGGCATATCAGAAATTAATACTGAATCATAGCTGTTATTTCCATAAAGAAGTCCGAAAAAGACACCGGCTTCATTTTCGAATGAAAAAGCTTTTAGATCTACGCCGGATTGGAGTTCATCAAGGCCATACCAATCAGCTGTTTCCGTCCAGGTTACATCTTCAGCAGTTAGAACAGCGTCACCCGCAATCGTTCGGTTGTAGCCGTTGAATGCCATTACATGATCACCAGCCAGAATTTCCTCCGCCTCACTCCTTCTTTCGTTCAGGGAATCTGTCCGCTCCCCTGTTCGTGGTATATAGCCGGGAACTCCGGGGGCTTGTGTGGTTTGATGAGCTGCCACTTCCATGCCCGAACGCCCTGCACTCAACCAAATAGATTCTGCTGATAACGGTTCATAGTGAAACCCTGTCGACCGATCAGAAATGGTAAATTCATTTCGAGGCACCCTGTGTTGAGAATTCCCGGAAATGCCTGTTACATCACCATACGCGCCCGTCCAAATGGCTGAATGACTTGGAGCGGTTAGGGATGGAAATGCGGTTATTGCATAATCTGCACAGGCTCCATTATTAAAAAGTTCATAAAGGGCCGGGACTTCTTCCGGTGTTAATGTACTCCTCATAGTCTCTTCATTAAGCGCATCAATACTGATAAGGATTGCTCTTGGGGATTCATTTTCAGTAGAATAATTACAGCCGGAAAGAAGGTTAATAAGAAAAAAGAGTGCAATTCCCGTTAGAAGATATTTTTTAAGCATTGAGCTGTTTGGATTTAACCTTTATTTGGTAAAATAGTTTATTCGGTAAATAAGACAATTAGTATGATAATACTAGGAGATTAACTTTACATATAGCATTACAGATTTATGAATAAAAATGCTGTAAGTCATGAAACAAATCGTAGCCCTTAATTTTTTATCGGGGCAATTGAAATGCCAATTCCACAAGGGTAATGCCATTGGCATGATTCACAAAATGGGAATAGACCCGATCTAAATGATCACATCCTTCAACATTTGTACCGTGCCTAATGGCACTTCAACTAATGGAGCAAATTATTGCAATTTGGATCTATGATTCAATAAAAAATTGTAAAAGCCATTTTTTTCAAAGCTTTCATTTTAAAACTATCTCATCAAAAGTTACATTCAGGTACTCTAAAATTAATTTCAGGAAATACTATACTCATGAAATCTACTATTAAACTTCTTGCACTATTTGCTCTGCTCTTTGCAGTAAGCTTAACGGCCTATTCTCAGCAGGGAATTCAGCCTGAGGATTATTATAAAACCGTCTTTATAAGTCAATCAGAAATTTCTCCAAATGGAAACCTGATTGCTTTTACAAAAACCATTATTGATGAAGAAAATAATGATCGCCACCGTGAAGTGTGGATGCAAAAAATCAATAACGGACAGAAAGATGGCGAGCCGTTTCGTTTTACGGATCCCTCTGTTCAATCATCTAACCCTCAATGGTCTCCTAACGGAGAAATGTTGAGTATACAGTCACGCCGGGGTGATGATTCCAACTCTGTCAGATTTCTGAGAGTTACGGCTCCCGGTGGAGAAGCGTTTCAAATTGAAGGACTGGATCGATCTCCCGTATGGTCACGGGATGGATCAAGAATTGCTTTCGTTCGTGAACCAATCACCGATGAAAAACGACCTGAAAGAGCCGGTTGGATTTCCCCTGATGCGATCACAAATACATTGGATTCTGCTCGGTTTGATGGACGAGTAATTACACAAATGCGGTACAAAAGTGATGGCACAACCGCCTGGACTCCTCACCCATCCGTAAATGAAAAGCGTCAGCTGCATATTATTTCTTCAGAAGGCGGAGAACCTGAACAAATTACAGATCTCCCTTACAATGTTGGCCAAATTGAATGGTCACACGATGGCAGCAGAATTTATTTTTCGGCCGATCCGGAAGAAGACGATGAGTATAATGATGATTACACACGAAATCTCTATGTAATTGATCTTCAGACAAAAGAGCATCGCAAGTTGCTGAATATGGATGGGAACCAAAGTTCACCAACAATTTCACCTAACGGCAGATTTATTGCTTTTACTCATTCCGAAGAGCGTGGAGCCATAACGGATGTGATGGTTGCTTCACTTACAAATTCAGGAGAAATCGACGGCCGGCCAAGTAATATTACTGAGAACTGGGCACTGGACCCAAACGGTATACACTGGACCAACAACAATCAAAATGTGCGATTTTCAGCGCAAATATCAGGAAACACGCACTTGTTTCAGGTTGGAAGAAGTGGCGGTAATGTAAGCCAGATAACACAGGGTGATCGAAGAGTTGAATCGATTTCGACAAGTGGAAACGGCCGCTATCTTGCCTACACCGCTACGGATGCAGTCACCCCAACAGATCTTTATGTTTCGCGAGTTGACGGCAGCAGAGAAGTACAGCTGACAAATTTCAATGATGAATGGATGTCTGAGCGGACAATTAATCCTGCTGAACCGATTTACTGGACGGTTGAAGACGGTACTGAAATTGAAGGATGGGTAATCAAACCCGTTGGATATGAAGAAGGAAAAAGCTATCCCATGATTCTGAAAATTCATGGTGGGCCTCACTCCTATTACGGAAACACCTGGTTCCAGACATTCCACGTGCTTTCAGCTTCCGGATTTTTCGTTTTCTATCCAAATCCACGTGGCTCTTCATCCTATGGACACGATTTTACCTATTCAACAATCGGCCAATGGGGCTTGCTTGATGAGGAAGATTTCATGACTGGTTTAGATGCCGTATTTGAAAAGTACTCTGATGTCGATCCAGGACGAGTTGGCGTTTCTGGAGGTAGTTATGGCGGATTTATGACCAACTGGCTCACCGCACGATTCCCTGATCGATTTGCAGCAGCAAATACCAGTCGATCCATTTCAAACTGGAAAAGCTGGTATGGAGCATCTGATGCTCAGGGTCTCACAGAATTTGAGTTTGGCGGCATGCCATGGGAAGAACGAGAATTATATCGAGAACTGTCACCCATCAACTATGTGGAGAATGTAACAGCACCCACGTTGATTATACACAGTGAAGAAGACTGGAGAACACCTGTAGCTGATGCAGAACAATGGTACATCTCACTTAAAAAGATGAAAGTACCGGTTGAATTTGTTCGCTACCCAAGATCTTCGCACGGACTTTCCAGAACCGGTGAGCCATGGTTACTGGTAGATCGTCTGGAGCGAATTAGAACGTGGTTTGATTATTGGTTAAACGAAGAGCAATAAGGAAAAAGACACGCGAAGTCTTTTGAGACTACGCGTGTCTCCTTCAATTTAAATAACCTGTCTACCTGAATTCGATCATATAACAGGTTAAAAGGGTACCAAATCGCATCAAGTGATCCAAATTCCAAAGGCTGAAAGCCCTATTTATCACCCTGACACGTTAGCGATGCAGGAGACCTCCGGCTCCCTTTGGGGGGCTTATAATCGACATTATTAATCGAACTCAGGGTTGAGGTTTTTTTATATGCTTAAGCAGTAATTCGAAAAGATCCCGGTTCTGATTGCAGCTGATCTTCCTCTGCCGTTTCATCTATTCCACTTCGAATCAAGACTTTATCAAACAGAAAACGTAAAGCGGACTTCGCCTGAAGAAGTTCGTCATAAGAACTCCCTCTTTTCTTCTGTTCCGACAGGAAATAATCGATCTGCCATCTGCGTATTTGTGAGGAATGGATAATGGAAAGTTCATCCAAAAATAAACGTACCCATCTTAAAGTTTTCACTTCTGTACGATAGGAAGCACTTTTTCTTCTGAATTCAGTTCTGTATCGGGAAAGGATAAGTGACTTTT
>JBGTFX010000215.1:0-7573 GCA_041747055.1 Balneolaceae bacterium | reverse complement strand
TTTTATAGCTTCCTTGGTTAATTAGCTTACCTGAGTTAAATGACTTCATGAGCGGGTTAAGTTATTTTCTGTGCCCTTAGTTAAACTTTTACTCTAAAATTTAACTAATGATCTTCACTAATTAAAATTTTGCCAATTTATTTAATTAGTGAAGAAGATGGTTAAGTTTTTAAATGATAATTTAACTTGTTTGAAATGTATAAAATGAAAAGCATCTTATTTATTTGAGGCGGCTTTTTTAATGCTTGAAAAGAAGCATGTGAATAGTATATTTATTGTTGAAAAACAGAGATCGTTAAATCAAGAGAAATTATTACATGTCTAATCAAATTATACTAATCGATTGCCCGGACGAAAAGGGATTAGTTTATAACATCACCAAAGTTATTTATGACTATGGACTGAATATCATCAGCAATCAGGAGTTTGTTGATATTGGGTCAAACTACTTTTTTATGAGAACGGTGGTTGAAAATAACGGGCTTGATGAACAGTTTAAAAAGGCGCTTGAGGAGAAGCTTCCCACTGATGCAAATGTTCGGTTGGCAACGATTAAAAAAAGGCCGATAGTTATTCTTGTAACAAAGGAATCTCATTGTCTGGGTGATCTGCTCCTGAAAAATGCCTATGGGGAGTTGCCATCAGATGTGCGGGCGGTGGTGAGTAATCATGATAACCTCCAGCCTTTGGCCAACTCATTTAACATTCCGTTTCACCATATACCAAGTATTGGCGTTACAAGGGAAGATCATGAAGAGCGATTGAAAAATTGCATTGATCAGTATAAACCCAAATATCTTGTACTGGCAAAGTACATGAGAATTTTTACCCCGGATTTCGTGTCGAGCTATCCAAATCGGATTATAAACATTCATCATTCATTTTTACCCGCATTTGCAGGTGCTTCTCCGTATAGAAAAGCATTCGAACGAGGGGTGAAAATTATAGGAGCTACTTCACACTTTGTAACCGACGACCTTGATGAAGGCCCGATCATTGCGCAAAATGTAATACCCATCACTCATAACTACACAGCAGAAGCTATGACTCAGGCAGGGCGCGATGTAGAGAAAAATGTACTGAGTAATACGCTGAAATTGGTGTTGGAGGAGAAAGTATTCATCTACAAAAACAGAACAATTATATTTGATTAGGAACGAAGAGTACTAGAAAATTTTGAGTTTAGCCTGAATTTTATAGATTGTCTAAAAGCGAACTCTTTCGGACTCTATCATGGAAAAAATCAAAACGGCTCAATCCGGCTACAATGATGCATTAGCAGGCTTACCCAAAGAAAATTTCAGGCTGCTTCTTGATACTATCGAGGGAATCAATCAAACCAATGAATTTAAATCTGCATTAGTCGAGAGCATGGAATCTGCCCGGCTGGTAATGAACTCAGAAGCGAGTTCATTAATTCTTTTGGATAAAGAAACAGGCGAGTTGTTTATCAGCATGCCAACGGGCCCTGCAAAAAAAGAGGTGATTGGTAAACGTATCCCTCAAAACAAAGGAATTGCCGGTTGGGTTCTTGCAAACAGACGACCATACCTGACTAATAATGTGGACTCATCCGAGCATTTTTATGGAGATATAACCGACGATTTTAAAACCCGAAATATTTTATGTGTTCCACTGATTAACCGCCAAAATGAGGTTATTGGAGTTTTGCAGGCGATTAACCGAAGAGACGGTGAAGAATTTACCCCTCACCATATACCGGTTTTTCAAGCGCTGGCTTCTCACGTAACCATTGCAATTGAGCGTACTCGTCAGATTAATCTTTTACATGATCGTCTAAAAGAGAAGGATGCGATGCTGACGGAGGTGCATCATCGGATTAAAAATAATCTGCAAATTTTGTCGGGGCAGATTGAAAATGAACTCAGCGAAATAAAAGATGCTCAGGCAAAGAAAGTAATGCAGAATATGATCATGCGTGTCAATTCGATGTCGAAACTGCATGATCTTCTCTGTGAAAAAAATCTTCAAAAAACGGTAGATCTGGGAGAATATTTAAAACAGCTTTCAAATAAAATTGAAGAAACAATGAAGGCTGTGTTAATGGACGTGACTATTGAAATGCGAGCTGATTCGATAAAACTTCCTCAGGAAAAAGCATTGTTATGCGGACTAATATTAAACGAACTGATCATCAACATTTACAAGCATGCATTTATTGAAGGAGAGAAAGGAAATGTTGAAATTGAACTCACTGCTAATGGTGATAAGGCAAAGCTAATGGTATCGGATAATGGGGTTGGTCTGCCGAATAATTTTAATCTTGTAAAGGAATATTCCATTGGAATGTGGATTGTTGGAGAGCTAATAAAGAAGCTGGGCGCTACATTGGAATCAGAACCCGGAACAGGTACCAGATTTACACTTTCATTCTCTTCTAAAGTTGATAGTGTACTGGAGTAAATTAAATCGGCCATTTTCCTAGTCCCCTCATCGTAAACAGTCTTGCCATCAGGTTTGATAAGGGAGTTTTAATCAGTAAAGAAACAACCAGTTTAAAAAGCATATTTGATCGCCTTTTCCTCCCTAAATGCATATTTATTTCGGCTCTTTTTGCCACTTGTTTAGCCAGTCCCTTGGATTTTTTCGAATAGATTGAAAAAATCGACTCCATATGTGCGGATGACCGAATGACCTCGATCAATGATTTGGCGCAAAGCTCTGCGGATATCCACCCGAGATTCATTCCCTGTCCGCCGATAGGGCTCACCACATGTGCAGAATCCCCCGCCAGTAAAATCCGGCCGGAATAAAACTTCTCTGCCAGTTGATGCTGAACGCTAAAACTACTCATCATAAAGTTCTGTTCATTCTTTAAAGAGTGTCCAAGCCGTTTTTCAACAAGCTCATTAATTAATTCTCTGGATGGTTGGTTAACGTAATCATCAGTTTTAACCACCCATCTGCGATGAGAATTTGGCAGCGGGAAAGATTCGATCAATCCGCATTTATGCAGGTAAACAGCGGCCTTAGTTCCGAAATCTGTATTGTCGGAAAAATCACCCATAATGTAAGTGTCCGGATAGGCTTTACCCAGAATCTCTATTCCCGCATGCTCGCGGACAAAACTGTTTTTGCCATCACAGCCAATTAAAAAACTGCATGATAAACTCTGATTCTGTCCCTCCTTGATATATTTTACCTCGACACTATTTTTTATTTGTTCAATACCTTTTACAGTTGAGCTCCGGATGAGAGAGTCAGGATTTAACGTAATGACCCATTTTTCCAGAATTGATTCGGTTTTAAACTGGGGGATAGCAAGGATGAAATTGTACGGAGCCGGACAGTTTTTAAAAGAGACATCACCCAACTTCCGGTCATCAACAAAAGCGACTCCCTTCTCAATTTTTAAACCTTCGTTAAGAAATTCATCAGCAATTCCGGCCTCATCAAACAGCTCCAAAGAAACCGGATGAATGCCTAACGATTTTGAATGCTGATCAATGGATAATTTCTGTTCCAATACGGTAACAGAGATACCGTTTTGCAAAAGTTTTCCCGCCAGATAAAGTCCCACCGGGCCGCCTCCCACAATAATAACATCGGTTTGAAATAGTTGCTCAGCCATCATTTTCTTTTTGATGAACGGCCAGTAAACGAAATGGGAATTGTTTGTGGACCGACCAGCATTTGGGCAGATTTTCCTGAAGTTCTGTTTTGGTATAACTTCGCTTTATGGAGATAACTCCATCCATGGAAACAAAACTGTTTCTGAATAAAATGGGAGATAACACGCTGAAAATAGAAAATCCCATATCACTTCGTTCTATATCATTAAACAGTACCATTTTTTTTGAGAGGGTTGAAGCATCATTACAAATATCTATTAGTTCATCCGGAGTTAGGTGATGCAATAGGTGATTTGAAATAACAATATCGAATGACCATTTTCCTTCAACTAAATCAGAGGAAGTTGTTTTAATAAAATTGATTTCATCGGGCCATTTTTTTTGTAGTGTATAGTGAATAGCCCTGGGATCGGGATCAATTCCGGTGAAGTTGACATCAAAACCATCTTTTTTCGTGAATTGGTGGAGGAGCAAAATAATATCGCCACCCCCTGAACCGATATCGAGTATAGAGGCTTTTCCATTCAGTTTTTGAATTTCAGGACGGATCCATTTTTTATAAATATTTCTCCATCTGCCAAGGAGTTTATTAATTGTACGGAATTGATCATATGTATGAAAAAGCTTTTCCTGATCACAATTTGGGTCATCCATGATTTCCCGAATGTCTGAATTTCTCTCTTTCAGGAATAGAGGCATGTTATTGAGTGATTTTAGTAAGTAAAGCCGATTCTATGGTAAGGCCCGGTCCAAATGCCATAGCCATAACATTTTCAATTTCTTTGGCTGATTTGGACTGCAAAATATTATTAAGTACAAACAAAATTGTGGCGCTGCTCATGTTTCCAAAATTAGCAAGTACTGATCGAGAAGCTGCCAAATCGATGGATTTCAGAGATAGATTTTGTTCTACTTTATCCAGTATAGCTCGTCCTCCGGGATGGATTCCCCAACGGTCAATTTCCTCGAATTTCAAATGAAACTTCTCAAGTATGGGGGATAAATAATCATCAAGCCCTTCACTCAAAATTTCCGGCACATAACTTGAAAGAACCATGTTGAAGCCGGTGTCACCTACTGACCATGCCATATCTTCTTTACCATTTTTTGTAATGGCAGAAGCAAAATTACCTAATTCGTAATAAGATTTTTTATCAGGTTTTTTATTTGAAACCAGTGCGCCTGCGCCACCATCAGAAAATACAGAAGCAGAAATCATGTCATCTAAAATAGGTTTGGATTGAAAATGCAGCGTGCAGAGTTCAACGGAAACAACCAGCACGTTTGCATGTTCATTAGCATTGCAAATCTGACGCGCCATTTTTAACGCCGGAATTACTGCATAGCATCCCATAAATCCCAAATGATAACGTTCAATAGAATTTTTCAGCCCCAGATTTTTGATGATGTCGTAATCAGGTCCGGGGGCGAAAAAACCAGTGCATGAAACCGTGATTAAATGAGTAATTTCTTTAGCGTCAAATTCTGAGGTGTCCAGCAGCTGACGGGCGACATCAACAAAAAGTTGCCGGCCTTTTTTGATGTAGATATCGTTTCTGCTTTTTGTGCCGGGAGAATCTCCCTGGCCATTAAAAAAAAGTTCGAAGCTTCCCTCTTTATTAAAATCATCAACTACGGAGTAGCGGGTATTGATTCCTGACCGTCCATAAATATAATGGAGTAATCGACGGTCTTTTTCATCACCCTTCACGATCTCCTTCATGCGATCGCGTAAATCATTCTGAGTGTAAGAAAACTTTGGAACTCTCTGTTCGATTTGATGAATGTATGCTGGCATAATTTATCTTTATTTAAATATATAAAATGAAGCGGGAATCCCAACTATCAGCAACTCATTTACCCGATATTAATACCTAACATTAGAATCTTAATTTGTCTTATTTCGTTCGTGGGCTTGGAATTTATAAAGAGAAGGAAATAGCTTAAACTCACTTAAAATCAGCGAGCTTTTTTGTAAGCATATAGAAACGAGCATTATGTAAGATACCGGCGACGGTAAGTCCTGCGATAAGTCCGCCCCAAAAACCGGGAGCACCATAATTAAAAGTAAAGCCAAGAAGATATGCAACGGGAATTCCAATCATCCAATAAGCTATCAGATTCACATACATAGGTACTTTTGTGTCTTTTAGTCCGCGAAGAGCGCCATATCCACTGACCTGTAACCCATCAGAAATTTGAAAAATTGCGGCCATTGCAAGGAGTTGTACGGCAATAGAGATAACCTCTTTATCATTTGTATAAATGGAAGCGATGGTATCAGGAAATAGAACCAATACCGAAGCGGTACAAATCATAAAAAAAGTAGAAATTGCTACCCCCACATAGCCTCTGAAGCGGGCTTCATCAGGCCTGCCTTTGCCAATGGAGTTTCCTACCCGTGCAGAAATTGCGATGGAGAGACCCAACGGGATCATGAAACAGATAGAAGCTATGTTTATGGCTACCTGATGACCTGCAACCTCTATAGTACTAAGCGTACTGATTAATAAACTTACCACCGCAAACATACTTACTTCCATTGAGGAGCTGATACCAATTGGGGTTCCAACTCTAACAAGTTCAGATAAATATTTTCGCTCGGGCAATCGGAATTTGCCAAAAATATCAAACCGTTTGTAGGGTTTGTAGCTGGCAGTAAACCAAAGCATTGCCAAAAACATAATGGAAAAAACGATGGATGAAGCGTATCCGGTTCCAACCGCACCGAGCTGTGGAAATCCAAGCTTACCAAACATCAACACGTAATTAGCGGGAATATTAGCAAGCGTTCCAATGATGGCTATGTACATTGCAGGGCGTGTTACAGAAAGCCCTTCGTTAAAGTATCGAAGAGCACCGTAGGCAAAAGCGGGAAAAATACCCCAACTAATTGCTTTTAAATATCCCGAAGCAATTGGGATGATTTCGTCCGTTACTTTAAGGGCTACAAAAATAAATTCAAGATTTCGTAGTATAAAAAAGCCGGGGATTGCTAATATGAATCCAAGCCATAGCACCTGCCGTGCATTTTTGCCAATTTGGTTAAATCGCCTTCCGCCTACATTCTGAGAAATGATAGGAGTGACGGCCATCATACAGCCAAGAAAAAGAACAACTACCGGCATTAGTACACTGGTTCCAACAGCGATTGCGGCGAGATCTTGTGGAGATAGCCGGCCGGCCATAATAGTATCAACAAAACTCATGCTCATCTGCAAAAGCTGAGCAATAATAACCGGGCCGCCAATCCTCATTAGTAATCTGGCCTCAGTTTTTATCTCGTCCCGGTATGTTTTGTCGCGAATATTCATGGCTGAAATAATTGATGCAAATGGTACAAAAATTTGCAACCAATAGTGTTGTACTAAGGGGGATTTTCTAAAGCTGGTTTAGATGCTAAAACGTTTTTTAGGAGAAGGGAGGTTTATCAGCCGGTTTTTCAGGTTCAATGGGGAGTTCTATTGTGAAAGTTGTTCCTTTATTTACTTTGGAAGAAAATGTAATTGAACCATTGTGTGCGTCAATAATTTTTTTGGAAATCGCTAAACCCAATCCTGTGCCAGAAGATTTTGTAGAGAAGTTCGGTACAAAAATACGTGCCTTATCTTCTTCGTTAATTCCTTTTCCTTGATCAGTTATAGTAATTTTTATTTTTGAGCCGCTTTTAAAAGCATTGACCTCAATTATAGAAGGCCTTTATTCAGAAGCTTAAATGCTATTTTTTAAAAGATTAATAATTACCCTTCGAATTTCATCAGCTAAAAAATAAACAATTAAGTCGGATTGCTGAAAATGCATGGTGATCTTCACACTTTCATCGTTTGTATAAAGTTCGGCAACTGACCGCAGAAGTTTTTTGATGTCTACCGTATCAAAAGGTTCGCGAATGGGTTTAGAAAACTTAGAGAAATCAGATGCGATCTTATTCAGCGATTCTATCTGTTCAATAATGTTAGCAGCCGTTTTTTCAATTTTTG
>JBGTFX010000214.1:0-3310 GCA_041747055.1 Balneolaceae bacterium | reverse complement strand
TTATGTACTCGGCGCCGCCGATGAACTCCGGGATGTTTTAATGCGAGCCGTTCATATTCCGGCTGATTTTATGAACAACGCCAAAGCCATGGATTTACAAAATGCTAAATTCGTTAAGGAGATTGAGCAAATTTTGGGAACTGATGTTATAGATTTAAAACTTCAGTAGTATCCCCCACAGTTTTGTTCCGTGCCTGACGGCACTCATTAATCAGGGGATATCCTCATACCAACCACGGATTAAAATCCGAGGCTATGATGCTGTGCGTGCCTAAAGGCACTTAACAATTGGCGCAACTAATAAATACCATTAAAATCTACACCGAAATAGTAAAGTTAGCTCTATCTAATCTGTGACGTAGCCTGGAGCACTCATTCTTATTGTATTTAAATGCCGTAGGCATGATCCACGTCACCTGAAAGTTCTTAGCACCAAGAAATTTGATTGTTAGAAGAACCTCTTACAAAAAAGACCTAATTAATTACCCAAGCTCTTTATCAATTTTCTCGTCCAGCAATACCGGATTTTCGATCTGTTCATCTACCGGCTCTTTCACGAAAAACCATGAAACAGCTGAAACCGCAACGGTTAATGAACAAATGACCAGAAGCACGGTTTTATTTTCTACCGCACCTACAATATCAGCCACTGCAAAACTTGCCACCAGCTGAGGCAGCACAACTGAGAGATTGAAAAGGCCCATGTAGAGTCCCATTTTATTCTGCTCAATTTTCTGTGACATAATCGCAAAAGGAAGGCTTATAATGGACGCCCAGCCAATTCCAACCACCATCATAAGAATGTAAAGCACGTAGGGCGAATCACCCATCACCACAATAGATGCATAGCCAATGGCCATAATACTAACGGCATATGCGTGGGTTTTTACTCGCCCAAACTTGTTAGCCAATGGCTCAAGTGCCAGAACTGGTATAATGGCAGCAATCAGATTTAACGAAAAGAAGCTCCAGTTTACAACGGTACCCACTTCCTCATTGCTGAGGGTTGGCATTCTGAAATCAACAAAGGCGAAAAAGTAGATAAACATGCTTTGTACGCCAATCCATGAAAATGAGTGCGCTGCCAGTATCTTTTGAAAACCAATTTTGCCCGCCTCCTCCTTTGATTTTCCATCCTCTTTTTTGAGTAAGGCTTCTGCAATCAGGTAGATCGTTACAATCAACGCAAAAATTTCGAAGTAGTACCCGGGAAACTCCACTCCCGCCAATCGTTTTATGATGGCATAAATTCCGTACAGCAGAAATCCCCAAAGCGGACGAATGCTTTTCAGAATTTCATAAAGAGAAGCATCATTTATGCTTACGGCTTCTTTATCTCGTTTCGCAATTTCATCAGCAATATCTTTTTCATTCTCGCCGTAGCGCCCTAAATACTTTGGCTCTTTTACAAAAAATGGTGGAATGACTGAGAATAGAAATACGAGGATCACCCCAAAGTAGATCAGCGGTATATTCCCGAATACCGCCCCGATAAAATAGGACAGCACACCAAAGCTACCTGATATTGTCTGCATCCAGGTGTATCCTTTTGTGCGAGCCCTTCCTTCGGGGGTAACATCAGCAATAATTGATCGCGTGGGGTTGAATGATACGTTGATGGAGAGATCGAGAATCATGGAAATTAGAATGGCGATTCCCAGAATGGCTTCTAGTCCCAAACTTGCTTGAATGATGCCAATATTGGGGAGAGCCAGCAACATCAAGGAGGCGAGGGTTCCGCCAATCACAATGAATACTCGTCTCCGGCCTTTCCACACCCATACGTTATCACTGATAATCCCAATGATAACCTGACCCAAAATTCCGGCAATCGGTCCAGTTGCCCAGACCAATCCGATATCAGAAATTTCAAGTCCGTACTGGTAGGTCAGCAGCCAGCTAAGTGCTGCAATTTGAACCGAAAGCGCAAATCCCATCGCCGTAGCGGGAAGTGCGAGAAGGGCATAAAATGAATTGGACAGCTTTTTTTGGATATTGAGCATTCAGATCTCCTTTGTTTAATTTTCAAGCAATCTACAATACTAAATGATACCTGAAAATCATAGAGGAAAAAGGAAAGTATCCCCTAATAAAGGGCTCCGAGCGTTAGCGATTCCCCGCAAGCGCGTCGAGCGGAGCGAACAACACGCAGTGAAATTTAGAGGGGTGTCCATTGGACGAGACAGTCTGATTAACATCCCCCTGACTATCAGAAGTAATTTTTAAGGCAACCGATATTTACCCAACTGTCTCAAATCTGTATCCGGATCGGTTTCCATAGTGTAAATCGCCTCATTTTTCACGCGGTGAATTTCTATATGGCGGGGCCAGGTAAATGACGCGTAAAGTTCTCCATCAGGGCTAAAAGATTTCCAACTATAGCTTTCAGGATCATCGGTGATTAATCCAACCCACACTCTTCCTTCATCATCAGGCAGCGCTCGTTTAAATGCCGGCCAGGTTTCCGGGTGATCATCATCTCTTATCATTCCTCTACGCGGTTCATCTCTGTCTTCATATAGTTTAACAATATCACTTCTTAAAAGAGGTTCACTTTCATACGGAGAATAAACGGCACGGATATATGTTCCAGCTTCGTCAAACCATCTGAAAAGAAGTTCCTCACTCCATCCATGCATAATTTCTCCATTTTCATAATGGATATGGGCAGATCTTTTATAGGGGACACTCGCCATAGTTAAGCTTCTTTCATCCCGACGAATCAAAGCTTCAGTTGCCGGAACTGAATAAATGGTATCCGGTTTAAATGCACCTCTGTTAATATCTAATTTCTTTCCAAAAAAGTTTAGATCCGGCCTCTCATTATCCGGTCCATGATTTAAGTTCATTCCAAATTGGATAAGATAATTTCCGTCACTCATTACATTCAAACTTAGCGGATATGTAAAATACCCTCCCGAAAAATCCGGCTTAAAAGGGAGCTCCATATCATCTATGTACCGAAAACTATTCACATCAAACCGCGAAATTCTCATCTGTTGAGTATCTAAAACATGAATAGTATTTTCATCTATTGATACAGAGCTAATTCTACGAAATTCCCCCGGGCCATCCCCGTTACCACCGATTTCCTCTATATGAGTTCCATCCGGTGAAAAGACATGAATGATATTCGTATTCCAATCAGAAAGATATACATTGCCCTCATTATCGGTGGTAAATGGCCCAATACTTCCGATAATTATTTCCTCCGTATCCCCAAACACGGCGTCTTTTACGGGTTCGGAATTGTTAAGGGGAGTTGCGTCCGGCGAAACAATAGTCAGGTTTTCAAGTGCTAATATTCTCT
>JBGTFX010000213.1:0-4116 GCA_041747055.1 Balneolaceae bacterium | reverse complement strand
TTCATTGACCCCATGTTGGGAATACATTTTCATGATGTGCCAAAGTATAGGCCTCCCTCCAATTTCTACCATTGGTTTAGGCTTCGTTGTTGTTTCTTCACTTAATCGGGTTCCAAATCCTCCCGCGAGTATTACACATTTCATAGTTTATAGTCTAAAAATTTCTCACTTAAATAGAATCAAAAAGTAATGTTTATGCTTTATAGATAAAAGGGTTTATTTGAGTGTATAATAGTAAATAGACAATGGAGGATAGCCTATAAACAAATGTGGTGGAAATATGTGAGAGAGTAACGGTGGCATCATAATCCAGTGAAGGAACAGTGTAAATCCATTGTGTCATTTACAACGAAAGAGATTCCGGACCGGAGTCCGGAGGCATCGTTGGTATTTCTCTTCTTAAAAGCAGTGGCGTTGTGAATATCCCCCCAAGCCCTCTTTTTAGCAGGAGTTATTCAGTCCTCAACTACAGTATTTTCTATATGTCCTTTGTGCTCCCCGTGGTTAATCACAAAAACCCGGCTTTTTCGCCCAAGTGTGGGCAGTGTAAGGTTCTCGAAATAGGGGAACATCTTAACCACCATTTCCGGGTATTTAATGGTTACAGGTACACTTTTTGGCTTAACGATTTCCAGTAAAGACTGGTACACCTTGTCGGACCAGTTCATGCCTTGTTTCCCAATCACTCAGTAGTTCATTTTTGCTTGCCCACATCTAAATCTTGCCCACATCTAAATAAGGATGGGGCCCGTTGGAATACATCAGGTTTCCAATAACGGGTTCCACAGGAGGTGAATTTGACCCGAATTATTATTTCCACCTAAAAACTCGGTCATCGGTCCTCCCCGTCTTCACATAAAACGCCACGCTTAAAGGACCGCGAAGCATGCCTTCGCAATATCAACACTCAGAACGTATTTCACTACTCAATACTCACTACCAGCCTTTACAAAAACCACAAACTTTTTTCTCCGAAAGTAGGCATCGACCGGCTATCAAAATAAGGAAACTTCTCAGCTACCATTTCGGGGTATTTTATCGTTACCGGCAAGTTTTGCTGGCTAACCGATTTCCAGTACAATCGGCTGAAGCGGTACACTTGTGTAATTAACGTGCCACGAAAGTTGCCATCTGCCAACAGCTCCTTATCACTGCACCAAAACTGAAGCCTGACAGGAAAAGGAAAGCCTCTTTTAATATCCGTATTCTTATAATAGCGGGTGTTATTACAAAGCAGAATATCATTTTTTCGTTGCGAAAAATATGTTCCGCTCATAGGGAGTCGCATCGGGCTGTTCAGATCAAACAAAATAGCCTGTTCATATTCCGTTTTATTGATGGTAACAACAATAACAGGAATATCCAGTCCCAGATCTTTAAGTGTGTCCATGATGGGTTTACGCTCTTTATAGCTCATGGTTTTATAAAAATGGATCACCAACCGTTCTACCTTGCGGTTCTCATCGGCATACCGCTGAACGGCCTCCCGTATGGATCCTGCCAGCATATGAGGTTCATTTTTTGTAAAACACCGAAGCCCCGAAAACGTGCCATCCCCCTGAAAACAGAACGCGCTGCCCAAATAACGTTCGCCCATCTCTCTGGGCTGAAACGCTCCAATCCCGACAATCAATTCTGCTTCAGGTGGCTTAGTCAGTTTCCATGGAACGCCCCCCAGCTTAGCAACTGTGGCAACCGCTATATTCGGCATGGTATATCTAAAGTCAGCTTCCTGTACGGTAGATCGTTCAACCACTTGCGAGGCAATCTTTCGTTTCAACAGCTCCTCTTTCACCCGATAGTAAACCAAGTGCTGTTTTTTATCCCTCACTTCACTATCAATAGGGGTAAGATAAAAAGCGAAATAAACCACTCCCTCCTTTTTCTCCATATTGTTCAGGCCTTCAATTATTTCAGGTACGGGATTTTGTTCATCCTCAAACTCAATTGCCTCTCCGCCAATGGAAGCAGGAATGTTCGCAAACCTGTTCAAGCCATGCACTCCTTCTACTTTTCCACGCAGATAATCATATAATTGTTTGCCCGCTCCCTTTGTATCTCTTTTACTCATAATATATACAAACCGAATATGGGAGTGCTTTGGGGGCATATAAGGCCCATTATCCCTCATCCCCAGGTAAGGATTAATGTGAGTTTTTTTATTTCGAAACACCAATTTACTGCCCGCATTAGGAACAGAACTGTAGTTCCCTTTCTTAATTTCAGTCCATTTCTTGTCATCAAACGTAAATGGCAAAGCCTCCTGAACCTCAGAAAGGGTCAGATACTGATTCTTGAACCGGTCAATCTCGTCCACATACTCCTTTACCTTATTTTTGAACGGATCAACTGCAGGAAATTGACGCAGCTTATTCCGTATTTCGTAATTCACTACGGGGTACATGTTAGAAAAATCAATCTCACTCAGTTTCTCTTCGGGAATATCCTCGTATTTAAAAACGTGTTTATTATAGGCGACACGGGTCAGATCTGTGGTATCGAACTCTAAACCCTCCTTGTTTATAGCTAATGGATAGATAAATGAGTGCCCGGTATACTGCACAAAAAGACCCCACCCTTCGCTAAACCATGTACGTCGGATCGTAATTCTGAACTTCTTATACGCCCAAAAAGTTGCTTCATCCGCCGGTTTATGACGAAACCACAGCTCCACACTGTTGATGAAGTCCCTCCGTCTAAAATCCGCCACGCCCTTAAAAGCCTCAAAAACCCGCTTGTGCAGATAGTGTTTTGCCAGTCCGGGAGCGTCATTGAGCTCAATCGCGATCTCAAACCCATCCTCCCCCGGTTCAGAAGTAAAATCTGTGTATAACCTATCATTCTCTTTAGATGATTTGGAGTAGCGCTTCACAAAAGAATCAGGATATTCCACGCTATTCAAAGGCGCTCTATCTCTGTGATCCTCTTTAGTAAAAAAGAATGTTTTTTTCTGTTCCTGCTCTTTAATAGATATCGACAGTGCATTCACTGCCAGTTTTTGTTCATTCATGACAATAGCTGTTTTTTATGAATCTGAGCTAAAAGAAGGACTCAAAAACAGCTGCAGAATGCTGCTCATCGGTGGATTTATAAACAAATCCCGAGTAAAAAAAGCGTCTGCAAATGATTGAATGCCTTTTATTTAGACGTAAGAAATCTCTTTTTTCTCACTCCCTAAGAATGAATAATTTTTTCCATAATGGCAAGCGGAACCACCCCGATGGGTCGGGACTGCGAAAAACGCGCAGCAAGGGACACAAGGAGCACAAAGGGTATGCTTTCAGCGTCCTTAAAGAGTCTGAAGTGTAACGAAAGTCCTTTAAGCGTCGGTTTGGAAATCCTTTTCAAGTTGCTATTGGAAACCTGTAAGCGTACTCGAAAATTGACAAACCCCGGGGTTAGTCACACGGCGCAGCCGTGACCAAAGCCCCAACGCGGGCGCCATCAATAGCATAGTGCAACGCACTATATGATTAAACGACAGATCAATAAATCCCATCGGTTTGTAAATCAACAAAGGCCAAACCATAAATTCCGATGGGTTATCCACAGGTAATTAAATCAACGGATTCTTGACATTAATAAACCCATAGAAATACCCACTCGTATTTACTCATAAACCCAAACAAATCTACAGCCTCGGGGGATATGTGTAGGGTGTGCCATCTAATCCCCGAGTTAAAACTCGGGGCTACAATTTCGGTCGCCCCGCGGGGGCTTTGGACGCCCAAATTACCCATGATTCGGCGTAAGACATTTTGTAATGATACACCCAAGCCCCAACGCGGGCGCCATCAATAGCATAAGAAGCTCTTACTACAATACAGAAGTGTCATTCTATAAATACTCACTTTCTTTTACTTAAATCATTAACGCCGATATTGCGAAGCAGTGCTCCGCGGGCAACGCCCTATGATTAAACGACAGATCAATAAATCCCATCGGTTTATATATAAACAAAAGCCAAACCATAAATCCGATGGGTTCTACCGGACATTGAATCAACGGATTCCTGCCATTCATGAATCCATAGAATTACCCACTCGTATTTACTCATAAACCCCAACCAAATCATAGCCTCGGGGATCTTGAATGTGGAACATCGCATTACCCCGG
>JBGTFX010000212.1:0-11637 GCA_041747055.1 Balneolaceae bacterium | reverse complement strand
GCGTACCAACTGTCCCAAGTCAGCAGTGCTGAACAAGTGCGGGATCTTGAGGCACGCCCTAAAAAAAATAAAAAATTATCAAATAATACACTTGAATTTTAACGGTACAACTTGGAGGTTTAAGTTAGAACCATTACATCTCTCCCCATGTCAGAAATTGTAAACAAAGTTAAGCAGTCGAAATTAGAAACAGTGGATTTAGAAAAATTCGCTGCCGGAATAGAACTGCACGAACTAGATTTGAAGGAGTACCTCTTTCATGAACTGATCCTAAAAGAGAAGGATTTTCGTCAGCATTTGGACGATCACGACTGGAGTCAGTATGAAGGTAAATATTTAACTGTGATTTGCTCAACAGATGCCATTATCCCAAAATGGGCGTATATGCTCGTTGTCCAACACGCTGAGCAATATGCACTGAATGTATTTTTCGGAAGTAGGGCACAAGCACTAACACAACTGTTCAGAGAAAAGCTTGATCTGGTTGATTGGGGTAAATACAGCGGAAAATTTGTGCTTCTTAAAGGATGCAGCAAAATGGATGTGCCGCCCGAAATTTATATGTACGCTACAAAAAAACTGCTTCCCCACGTTCAAAAATTGATGTATGGAGAAGCATGCTCTAATGTTCCTGTCTATAAAAAACCAAGGAAATAAGTTCCACAGTCAGGCCGAACCCCGATCCGGCATCTCCCACCTCAGTGATTGCCCGTGAAGTATTTAGGAGACCCCTAACTCCGCAAACGTTGCATACGTTGTGACGAATTTCCTAATTATCTAATATTCTAATAAACTATTTCTCTAATTAACTAATCACCCGAAAAACCCTCTCAGCCAATTCCTTGGCAATTTTCTGAGTTTTCCCCTCACTATAAACCCTAACAATAGGTTCAGTATTTGATTTTCTAAAGTGAACCCATCCCTCTTCGAAGTCGATTTTTACACCATCGAGAGTATTTACTTCTTCGCTTTTAAACTTTTCGGCAACCAATATTAGCAGTTCATCCGCATCAACCCCAAGATCGACAAGCTGAATTTTCTGCTTCACCATTTGATATTGCGGAAGGGTAGCTCTGTACTCACTGGCAGAAATCTCACGTTCGGCTAAAAGTTGAAGAATCATTGCCGTTCCAACGAGGGCGTCCCGTCCGTCATGCAGATCCGGATTGATCACACCGCCATTTCCTTCTCCACTTATAAGTGCGCCTTTTTCCTGCATCACTTTTACTACATTGATCTCTCCAACGGCAGACCGGTGGCAAACTTTCCCATATTTTGCCGAAATATCATCTGCGGCTCTCGATGATGATAAATTTGTAGCGGTATCCCCGGCTTTTTTCTCGAGCATAAAATCGAAAGCGGCCACTTGTGTGTACTCCTCACCGAATAGAACTCCATTTTCATCAAGAAGCGCTAAACGATCTCCATCAGGGTCGGTGACAACACCTAAATCACAATTATTTTCTTTGACAAACGTGCAGATTTCTGTCAGGTTTTCGGGAAGTGGCTCCGGATTGTGGGGAAATATTCCGTTAGGTTCGCAGTTCAATTCTTTAACGTTAACTCCCAATGCTTTCAGCAATTTTGGTATAGCAATAGATCCGGCACCATTTACCGCATCAACGGCTACTGTGAAATTTTTCTTTTTGATGAGGTCAGCGCTTATATAAGGAAGCTCCAAAATTTTTTGAATATGATATTCTGTGATGTCTTCATCTTCACGAATAGATCCGATCCCATCAAATTTCTTGTAATTAAATTCTCCTTTCTCAGCAAGGGTTAAAACTTCAGCGCCCTGCTCCGGACTTAAAAATTCGCTATCGCTATTCAACATTTTGAGGGCATTCCACTCTGCAGGATTATGACTGGCGGTAAGAATAATACCTCCTTTTGCATGATGTTTTAGCACGCCCATGGCCACAGTTGGAGTTGTGGCAATTCCGGCTCTCACTACATCACAACCAACACTTTGTAACGTTGCACAGACAATATCTTCACAAATTTGACCCGTTACTCTGGTGTCGCGACCAACTACAACTGTGCCGCCATTAAGCCATGTCCCATATGCAGCAGTAAAATTAACAAGATTTTCGGGTGTGAGATGGGTACCAAATATTCCGCGAATTCCTGATACAGATATCATTAATGCCATTAAAAAAAAGATTGAGTTATGAAGTTTATACAAGTAGTAGTTTACTTAATCGTTACAAATATAAGAATTAAATAGGAGCAATTGGGGAGATTGAAAAGCGGGTAGAAATCCACCGAAAATCATACTATTTAATTAACTGCATACCGGAACAAAAAAGCTATTTGTATTCATAACCAATTCACACATTATCCCGTCATTTGTGGTATATTAGTCAATTAAAGAACAAATCAAACGTGTCACTTATTTGAGTTACTGGAAGTACATAATAGCTATTTTGATGACTGTGGTTATTTCAGTTGGTTTTCTCATTCCTATACCTGAGATCCCCATTCTGGAACAAACATCCCGTAATCTGTTTCTTCATGTGCCCATGTGGTTTACCATGATGGTGGCATTTTCTATGGCATTCTATTACAGCATTCGCTATTTGGACAGCGAAGAGATAAGGTGGGATCAGAAGGCGGAGACAGCAACTGCCGTAGGTTTATTATTCGGTATTTGCGGGTTATTAACCGGCGCACTTTGGGCTCGTTTTACATGGGGTACCTGGTGGACATTTGCCGAGCCCCGAATGAATATGTCTGCACTCGGTATGATGATATTTGTGGCTTATTTCATTTTGAGATCAGCATTCAACGACAATGAAAAAAGAGCAAAAATTGCCGCTGTCTACAATATTTTTGGTGTAACTACGATACCCTTTTTATTATACATTATTCCAAGACAACTACCGAGTCTGCACCCCGGAGCTGAAGGGAATCCTGCTTTTAGCGAACTTACTGCACCGGAATTGAGGTATGTCTTTTATCCTGCAATAATTGGATTTATAGGAATTGCAATTTGGATGATGGATATTTTAAACAGATATAAACGCGTTAAAAAGCTCACGGAACAGAACACAGCATGAGTTCAGAATTTGCAAATAATATTAAACAGGCCACTGTAGACACATTGACTTCGAGCTACTCAAATCAATGGCAGGGATCAGAAGCTGAACAAGCTTCCGGGTTTATCCAATTTATGGCATCAAACGATTTGATTTTTGTTGTACTTGGTGTCAGCTTAATAATTTGGTTTGTCTTGCTATTCTTTATGATAAAAGTAGACCGAAATGTATCAAAACTTGAAAAAACGATAGAAGAAAATTCATGAAGCCAAAATTAGTTTTAGGTATTTTTTCAATTGTACTCTTTACATCACTCCTGATGTATAACTTTGGAAATAGTATTAGCACATACGTGAACTTTGAACAGGCAGAATCACGCTCATCCTCACACGTGGTGGGAGTTTGGGACAGCTCGCAGGAATATGGATTTTCCAGAGAGACAATGCAGTTTTCATTCTTCATGAAAGATGAAGATGGTAATGTGCGCAGGGTAGTATACCCACGGCCAAAACCAAACAACTTTGAGCAGGCAACACAGCTTGTTGTAATCGGAGAAATGAGAAACAATGTTTTTCATGCAAATGACATGCTCATGAAATGTCCTTCTAAATACAACGATACCAGTGAATTAGAATTTTCCAGAGCCGAGGGGAGCTAACAATATATGTTGGGTACGATTGGTAATGTATTCTTAACCGGCTCTTTTATTTCAGCTATTTTTGCTCTCGTTGCATATGCTCTTTCAGCTTATCGGGAAGACAAAAAGATTGAGTCACTATCCAATAAATTTTGGGTAGCAAAAGGAGCTTTTCTTTTAGTAGCGTCAGGTATTTTAATTTACCTGACGATGACTCACCAGTTTCAGTATTACTACGTCTGGAATTATACAAGTCTTGATTTAGAAACCCAGTATCTCTTTTCTGCATTCTACGGCGGACAGGAGGGAAGTTTTATGTTATGGGTGATATTTTCTTTTATCGTAGGGATAGGACTCATAAAATGGACAAGAAAACCCTATCTGGCTCCTGTTATGTTTGTGATGGCCCTTACTCAGGTTTTTCTGCTGTCAATGGTAGTTGGATGGGATATTTTTGGTATGAAAATTGGCGCATCGCCATTTAGGACTATTGCCCAGGAATTGCCTAACGCTCCCTTTATTCAGGCTAATCCTGATTTTGTACCTTCTGATGGTACAGGCTTAAACGATCTTCTTAAAAGCCCCTGGATGATGATTCATCCGCCTATCATATTTGTCGGTTTTGCCATGATGACCGTTCCGTTTGCATTTGCAATTGCCTCACTTTGGACACGAACGTATCACGACTGGATCAAGCCGGCCTTACCCTGGACGCTAGCTGCTAACCTTTGCTTGCTCACCGCAATTTTTCTTGGTGGATACTGGGCATACGAAACTCTTTCATTTGGCGGATATTGGGCGTGGGACCCTGTAGAAAACGCCTCACTTGTTCCGTGGCTCATAGGCACAGCAGGAATTCACGCGATGATTATTCAGCGTAAAAGTTCGCGAGCACACAAAGCGGCAATCTTTCTATCCATTCTTGCTTACATCGGAATTGTGTATCAGACATTCTTGACAAGATCAGGGGTTTTGGCTGATCAATCCGTTCACAGTTTTGTGGATTTGGGCTTATATGGCCAATTGCTGATGTTCATCCTGGTGATGACATTCATGGGAATTGGATTTTATCTGTATCGCTATAAAGATCTTCCAAGTCCGGAAAAGGAGTCGAAAATTTTGAGTCGCGAATTTATGACCTTCACCGGGGCTATGCTTTTGTTAATTCTCGGTTTGGTAATCATTTTAGGAACCAGCTCTCCGGTATTAGGCCGGTTATTTGTAGATAATCCGACTCCACCTGAAATGGAGTTTTACAATAACTGGAGCATGCCAATAGTGATCATAATGGCACTATTTACGGTATTGGGTCAACACCTGTTTTGGAAGCGATACACCTGGGAATCGTTGGCAGGGGTATTAACCATTCCATTGCTGCTAACATCCATTGCTACAGTAGCAAGTATTGTTTTAGGTGAAGTAAGAAACATCTATTACATGATCTACATTTTTGCTGCATGGTTTGCTGTGATCGGAAATGCAGCCGTCATTGTTGATCTCTCAAAACGTAAACCTAAGCTCATTGGCGGAGCATTAAATCATATCGGATTTGGCGTTTTACTTTTGGGCATTATTGCGTCTTCAGTTTATACAGAGCCATTATTAGATGAACGCACAGCAAATTATAATTTAAGAATAGCTCAGGGTGACATTTTTGATGAAGAAGGATTTCCTGTTACTACTCCGCGAGAAATGTTTGTAATGGAGGTAAACAGTCCGAAACTTATCAACAATAAGTGGATGGTTACGTATGAAGGATATGAACTCTCTGATTCTCCACGGCCCGGACAACAAACGTATCGTTTGAAATTTGAGCCAATCTCAGGCGGTAAAACATTTTATATGAACCCTGAAGTTTATCCGATGTTAACTACCTCAACCATGGCTAATATTGAATGGTCTGTTGATCCTCATGTTCGTACAGGCTGGACAAGTGATATTTATCTGTATGTGGCCGGCAGTAAGTACGTAGCTGATGAAAACGATAGGGTAGCTCAACAAGGATCGATGCAGCCGGCAGTTGATCAGGGTGAGGAGGATGATCAACAAACTGTTGAGGTTAAGAAGGGCGACACTGTTGAAGCAGGTGATTATTCATTTACCTTTCTGGAATTTACACCCGCCGAGGAAAATGAGTTGCCTGATGCTACTCAAATCGGAATTCGATCCCTTATTAGAGTAGAACATCTGCCAAGTGGAGAAGCGTACGAAGTAGAACCTCTGTTTGCAGTTTATACCGATGATGGAAGAAGCTTTACTTACGCTCCGGCATTAGAGATAAGCAGATGGAACCTAAAGGTTCAATTTACCAGTGTTATTCCCGAATCAGATGCTATTAAACTAACGGTTGAAGGTTTAAGTCAGTCCTTTGAGGAAGATTGGATTCTTGTGGTTGCAGAGCGAAAACCTTTCGTTTCTGTTGTATGGTTAGGTACTTTCTTGTTGATGGCCGGATTTTCAGTTTCACTTCTGCGCCATTGGGCACGCGAGAAAAAGACCGGTGAAATTTAACAGTCAGATAGTTCACTTATATAACGAGTACATCAAAAATAGTGAGCCATAAAATTGCATGAATTGATGGCCATTCGTTCTATTTACAAACAGCTTAAATCCACAAGAGACATTAATTCGTTCAAAAAAGTACTTCAGTGTGGGGATATCTAACTTGAAATTTGGTGTATTGTGACAAATTTGAAGGTTATATTTAAGTATGACACGATGGAAGCTGATTTTAGAATATGAGGGGACGGATTTTAGCGGCTGGCAAAAACAGCCGGATCAGCGGACGGTACAGGGAGAACTTGAAACAGCTCTGGAAACTCTTTTCCAGCAACCTGTTCTAACGATGGGCCAGGGAAGAACGGACGCCGGAGTTCATGCTGCGGCTCAGGTTGCTCATGTAGACTTACCTCAGGCTACTACCGAGCGACAGCTTCTGCACGCGTTGAGAGGCTTGCTGCCGAAAGATATGGCGGTAACACAGGCTAATACTGTACCGGATGATTTTCACGCACGGTTTGATGCTGTAAGCCGAAGTTATCGCTATCAAATTTCGCTGAGAGACAGCCCCATGAATAGAAGAATTGTATGGAGAGTTCATCAACAGCCGGATTTTGAACTGTTAGGACAATGCGCCTCGATAATTTTAGGGGAACATGATTTTATAAATTTTTGCATTCCGCCTGATCAGGAAGAAATGACTACGATTTCAACCATTGAAAAGAGTAACTGGACGAAAGAAAATTCGATGTTGATTTATCACATTGAGGGAAATCGATTTCTTCGTCATTTGGTCAGGCGGTTGGTTGGAGCAATGGTATGGGTTGGTTCGGGAAAAATTGATCTGGAACAGTTTCTACGTATGTTAACCGGAAAAGAAGTGGACAAAAAAGGTCACGCAGCCCCGGCTTCAGGATTGATTTTAGAGAGTGTGAAGTATAAGATTATTAAACCGGAAGAAGTGAACAATTCAAAATCGACTACTTATGATGATGTTTAACTAACCTTTAATATCACCCAATATCATTATTACAAATACTTGATTCCCTCTGCGTTTAAAGAATGAGCTCACGAAAAGGGCAGGTCTTATTGGTTTCAAAAAGGTATATTATTATCATACTAAGGTTTTAGATAAGATCTAAGTGTTTGATTTTATATAATGATATGCAATATTAATTTCTCATTTCTTTATTAAATGCCAACTTCCTATTCAAACCCAATTTCTGATAACAGAAGATCTAAAAAAAATCTTTTGGGTGCTATTTTTTTAGGATTACTCACGTTTGTAATCACACCACTAGTAGCATTTATATTAACTATCCCTTTTTTCTTTATTGACCAGATTCCGGAGAGTTTTAATCCAATAGTAATTATTGCCGGCATCTTCGGACTCAATGAACTCGGCGGATTTTTCCTGGCTCAATTCATATTTATATTACTTTTGACACTTATTGGAAATTTTATAACCGCAATCATTTCATGGTTTATAAATGGATCAAGAAAGATGGCAGCTATAACCTTCTTTTCAGCATTCTTCTTTCAATTTATCGTGGTTGCCTTTACAATTCCTTCAACAATGGAACAATCACTTAAAACCATAGAATCAGGAATTGAAGCCGAAAAATCATATCAACAATTTGCTGAAATAGGCGATATTGGCTATGAAATACAACCTTACCCTGCTTCTGTCCCGATTGGCAACACGTTTCCTGAATATGGACCTATGGGTGAAAAACTTCAGGTAATAGTGCCAATTTCTGTAGATCAAGAAGGCACATATCTTGTTACTGCACAGTATAGAACATCTAAAGGTAGATTAAAGTCCAATACACCAATTAATAACACAACACAGTATTTAAGTGCAGGTGATAACGTTGTAAGAGTTGAGTTTAATGCCAACGAATCGGGTGGGAGTTACGGCTTCTGGTCACCATCGTATGTTGGCGGAACCGCACAAATTCAACTTTTTTATCTGGCATCGGAAAAAGAAGTACTGGATAAAATAACTTCTAACCAAGCGCTTGATAAAAGAATTATTGAACGATTCCTGGAAGACGAAGGACTTGATAGGAGGGCTGCTCAAACCGAACCGACTGTTAACAAATTTGTTGGAAGGAAAATTTTTGAGTTTTAACTGGCATAGAGCCTAAAGATAACAACGTGTCTAAGAATTATTCACGTTCTTCTGGTAAAAAATGCCTCCGGTAACACTTTTATAGTAAAACATTAAAGTCAATAAGGCCTGTCCACTTGTGACAGGCCGTTTGGTTACTAAAAAAAGTTTTATTACTCAGCCGCTACTTCTTCATGAGCACTTTCCTTCTCACTCTTAAACGCAGTACGAGGAGTTAAACCTAACCGATCAAACATTTCCTTATCTTCATTCAGATCATTGTTACAGGTAGTTAACAGCTTTTCACCCGTAAAGATGGAGTTTGCTCCGGCCATAAAGCAGTGAGCCTGCTCTTCCATACTCATGTTTACTCTACCCGCTGATAATCGAACCATTGAATTTGGCATTGTAATCCGCGCAGTAGCAATCATTCTGGCCATGTCATCCCAGGGAACCTTCGGCTGATTTTCCATTGGTGTTCCTTTCACTGCAATTAGGGCGTTAATTGGCACCGATCCGGGATGAGTAGGCATGGTAGCCAAATTGTGAATCAATTCGATCCGGTCGCGATCGGTTTCTCCCATTCCAATAATTCCACCACAGCAAACAGAGATATCATTATTTCGCACTGTATCGAGTGTTTCCAAACGATCTTCGTAGGTGCGTGTTGAAATAATTCGGTTATAAAAATCTTCACTACTGTCTAAGTTGTGGTTGTATGCATATAAACCGGCTCCTTTCAATTTTGCTGCCTGTTCATCCGTTAACATTCCAAGAGTACAGCAAACTTCCATATCCATCTCGGTCACTTTACGTACCATGTCAATTACCCGATCAAAATCTTTATTACCGCGCGCATTTCTCCAGGCGGCTCCCATACAAAATCGTGTGCTTCCTGCATCTTTGGCTTTTTCGGCCGCTGCCAGAATCACTTCTGAATCAAGCATTTTTTCGGCATCTACTTCTGTTTGATATCGCGCAGATTGAGGACAGTAAGCACAATCTTCGGGACAACCACCGGTTTTAATCGATAATAACGTACAAACCTGTACTTCACCGGTATCGTGGTGCTCTCGGTGAACGGTTGCTGCTTGATAAATAAGTTCAAGAAGTGGAGTGTTGTAAATTGATTCAATCTCGTCAAACGTCCAGTCGGTACGAATATCAGCCATTTTTATAAGTAATATTTTTTTATAGTAAATTGTTTTGATCAAAATATTTGATGTATAATAATCGATGAAAATGAAGCGGAAAGCAAGAAATTTATCAGTTGAATATGGCTCAAAAAAACACAGACGTTCTGGTATCCGGTAAAACATCCTTTAAAATTGAAGTCCCTTATAAGTTAATTGAGGTAGGAGAAAAAAAAACTTCTAAGCCTCTGTTGGTTTATTTCCATGGTTTTGGGGAAAACATCAAACAGTTCGAAGAAAAATGCGAAAAACTTGTAACAATTGAAGCCTACCATCTCTTTATACAGGGTCCATACCCAATTTATGACCGAAAGAAAACCAAGAACGTGTCTGATTGGGGAAGAGCCTGGTATTTGTATGATGGAAACAGGGGGCAGTTCATAAAATCCCTGGAAATTACTTCTGAGTTTATTCAGGAAATTATTGATCGCTTATTGAGAAGTATAAAACCAAGTAGAATTGGTGTTGTTGGTTACTCAATGGGAGGCTATTTAGCCGGTTATTTTGCTCTTACGAGATGGAAACATGTAAACGAATTAATTGTTTGCGGAGCAAGAATTAAAACTGAGATATTGAATGAAAATTGGAGTAACATAAAGCATATAAAAATATTAGCGGTACACGGGGAAAATGATGATAAAGTTAATTTTAAACCTCAGGTTGAAGAAATCATTGATTTAAAAAAAAATGGAGTTAGTGCAGAAATTTTACTAAATAAAGAGTCACATAATTTTAACAGTAGTTATACCGACGAAATATATAATTGGTTAATAAAAGTTGGGTATAAAAGGTAGAAAAAAAGTGATTTTTTTATCTAAATAATTTACGTTAATGTTAGAAAAACAGTCAACCGCTATTCAGAAATGCAACTATGTCCACATCTACAGTTGAGAAAGTTCCAATGAATGTACTTGTAATCGAAGACGATTCTACTGTTCGTACATTGGTAAAAGCCATTTTAGAACACAAAGGAAATACTGTTTCAGTTGCAGAAACAGCTGGTGATGGAGAAAAATTAGCTCTTGAAAATGAATTTGACATCATCATATTGGATCTAAGGCTTCCGGATGGCAACGGTTATGATGTATGCGCAAAAATCAGAGAAAATAAAATTGATACGCCGGTACTTGTGCTTTCTGCAGAGCATGAAACGGATGTAAAAGTAAAAGTATTAAATGTTGGCGCTGATGATTATCTAACAAAACCATTTAATAGTGAAGAGTTAATGGCAAGAATTGATGCCATTCTCAGAAGAAGCTCAAAAGAACCGGAGAAAGAGATAGTAAGTGGAGAACTTCGCGTTGACCTTCTAAATCGGGAGTTAAATATTGGTGATAATAAAATAGCATTGACAAATAATGAATTTAATCTCCTTGTCTACTTTATGAAACATAAGGATAAGGTTATCTCGCAGGAAGAGCTTGCTGAGAAGGTGTGGGATATACATTTCGATACCCAAACAAATTACATCAATGTATACATTAGCTATTTAAGAAAGAAGATCAGGGAGCATTCAGCTAATGAATATATTGAGACGGTTCGAAGGAAAGGCTTCAAGTTTAACGGCAATCATAAAAATCAAGAGGTCTGATTTAGTTCTTACCGAACTAATTACACCTTAGTCCATTGATTTTGGATTATTACTCGCAACTTCTTGATACATCAGATATTCTTCAGGCGTAATATCTCCAAAAAGATAGTTCAAAGGGTCAACGGAATCGCCATTCAATCTTACTTCATAATGGAGGTGAGGGCCCTCAGTAACTCCTGTATTACCGGTATAAGCCACCAAATCACCGCGCTTCACCTTTTTACCCGGTCTAATGCCGTCTGCAAATCCTGAAAGGTGAGCGTATCTTGTAGTGTATCCAAAACCGTGATCAATTTCGAGTAGATTACCATAAGAACCTCTTCTTCCGGCATATTTCACAACTCCGTCTCCGGTTGCAAATGTTTCAGTACCTACATCAGCCCGGAAATCGATTCCATCATGCATACGCCGATATTTAAATACAGGATGAATCCTCATGCCAAATCCACTCAATAAAACACCTTCTAAAGGGCGGATAACCGGTAGGTGTCTTAGCCTTTCCTGGTTGTTATTGTAATAGGATTTAATTTCATCGAAAGACATTTTCTGTACATTCACCCTTCGCT
>JBGTFX010000211.1:0-12043 GCA_041747055.1 Balneolaceae bacterium | reverse complement strand
GAGCGGCGGGAGTGGCATCCATCAGTTTCTCGATGGTTTCGGAACTGCTTCCGGTTGCTGTTCGGCAAGGTTTAAAAACAAGATCGTAGTCAATTTCACAAAAATTGGCTGCTGCCAGACCGGATGTTCGGCTTCCAACCGTTGCCCGTTTCCCTGATACATTTGCAAACGCCCCCTCACCAATAAATTGGGCGGCCAGCTGCAAATCCTCATCCGATTGCAGTGACTGAAAGTACCTCGCACAAATCGAGGATTTCGCGTTAGAACCGCGGGTTTCCCGAATTTGCTGTATGGTATGGCAGAGTTTGTTGAAGGTCATTTTTTATTTGATACTGAGTTCTAATTCGCTCTCACCCTCGGCCCCTCTCCCGCGGGAGAGAGAGGTTTTATCTTCAAGTGAGATGCCGGATCGGGGTCCGGCATGGCTCATTTGATACGTTATCAATCATCAAGAATCGTTTCAAAATTTAAAAACTGACTATTTATATTTCTTTCTGTTAAATAGTGTTCCACCACGTCAGGGTTTGGCGTATGTGTGATGTAGACTTTTTTCGGGTTCAACCGTTCACAAAAATCGATGAGCTCATAGAAGTCCAGATGATCAGAAATGGGGATCAGTTTATCGACAGTGAGTTGAGTCTGTCGTGATTCTAATGCTGCCCAACCTGAACAGTAGGCGATCTTCTTTTTCTTTACGTTTGATGCAAATCCATTGGAGAGGGCAGATGAGGGGCAGATTAAAATATTGCCTTCGCAGTTTTGTCGGTCATACGTGCTGTAGTTTCCAAGGTCGATTCCTTCCTGTTCATACACTTCGCATAAATTGTAGCCGGCGCCGTGAATCATCACAGGGTGATGTAGTGGCGAAAGCAGGTGCATAATTTCCTGTGCTTTCCCAAGATTATAGGCTAAAAAAACCGGCGTATATTTTTTTTGAAGGGCATTTTCTGCAAATAAACGGATCTCGCTTCCAAGTTCTTCATGCGATTTCCACCGGTAAATTGGCAGGCTGAATGTCGCTTCAGTAATCAGATAATCTGCTTGTGGAGGTGCATCGAAGCCTTCCGTTGCGGGAGATGCCGGGGTTCGGTAATCGCCGGTATAAAGGAGTGATGCTTCATCGGTTTCGATAAAAATCATGGCAGAACCCAGAATGTGTCCTGCCGGAAATAATGTAATCCTGCATCGGTCGGTCTCAATGGGCTTATTAAATTGTAAAGCGGTTGATGTGCCTTTAAAACCACGGAGTTTCATCAGCTCCAATGTGGGACGGCTTGCATGGGTGTGTACGCCACGATTTCTGTGCATGTGGTCGGCATGGGCGTGAGTTACAAATGTAAACTCTGCCCCGGGATGCGTCCCATCCATGGCAATGCCTACATCGGGAAGATATATACCTTGATATCCTGCTTTCTCTAATCGCATGCTTTTATAATGATATGCGGAAATTAATAGTTCAGGTGGAAAAAATATATTGAATTAGGGTTCTTTTTTAGAGAATACGTTAAGGGAGTGACTACATGGTGTCATTGCGGACTCCGATCCGTTATCTTCTTTCTTGATAGACGCGGAAATGAACCGTGTTCACAAAGAGAAAAATGCCATGGGCATGATCCAAAAAAGGGACTGAATTCTTCCATGGACAGTAACTTTGCAAAGAAATTGACCCGCGGAAGGAGATGAACCTCACGAAGTCAGCAAGAATCCGTCAGGCCGCTTGGAGCGGTCAGACGGCTGTGTTCCTAAATCACCTCGAGCCCGAAATCATCAAATAACAAAGCAGGAATAACACAATTCCGAGAGAAATCATATTAAATGCTGCAAAGCGAACTTTTTTGGGAAGTTGATTACCAAGGCTTTGAATCTGCTTGGCAACGGCCGGCCACTGAACCAACATTTGACCTACTGTAAAAATGATGATTAAACTCCATATTGAGAAGAGCAGTTCAATCCATGAAAAAGGAAAGAAGGAGAGGATTAGTCCCGGGACGGTAAAGAGAAGAAAGTATTTTAGTATCGACTTTACTGTACTGGGAGGGGTGGAAGATTTGGCCGCATCACGAACCCGCTCGGCCATTTCATGCTGTTTAGCCAAAAAGTAAAAACCATAGCTGATTAAAAGAGCCCCTAAAGTTGCATAATAAGCGGTAAACCATTGAACTGAAAAAGATGACAACATGGAAATCGGTGGATTAGATTATAAAAAGAATTAGTCTATCAAAACTCGATTTTGAGATGTTTTCAGCACGTCAGGTATTGAGTCACAAATCGATTTTTTGAATGCTTTAATGATCGACTGCTTTAAATGCTTTCGGCCATAGGCAAGCCTGATTTGCCGGCAGGGAATTGGTTCGGTGAACTCTCTGATCACTGCATTTTCGCATTTCCCATTAAACTCCTGAACGGCTGTCCAGGGAAGTAGGGTCATACCAAAATTTTGTTCAACAAGACGTTTCAGCGTTTCCAGATTCCCACTTTTGAACTCAATCGCTTTCGTTGTTTTTACACCGGCTTCCTTACAGATTTTTACGGCCTGATCCCGAAAACAATGACCTTCATTGAGTAACCAAATGTTGGTTCGATCTAAATCTTCCACTGTTAACTTCTTTTTCTTAACAAGAGGGTGGCTTTTGGAAAGGTAAGCTACAAAAGGTTCAACATACAGGTCTTCAGTATAGATGTGTGGCTTATCATTTGGGGTGGCGATTATAGCAGCATCCAACTCATCATTTGCCAGTTTTTTGATAACCTGATCTGTCAGTGATTCTTCAAATACCGATTCAATTAATGGATAATCTTCTACAAAAGTCCGCAGGAATCTTGGAACTAAATATGGCGCAACAGTAGGGATAACCCCCACTCGAAATTCGCCTTTAAATTCTTCGTTTTCGAACTGAGCTAAATCGGTAATCTGCTTCGCATCACGAAGCATGATTTTTGCTTGCTCAATTACTTTTTTGCCCATTTCGGTAGGAACAACAGGAGATTTAGAGCGATCAAAAAGAGTGGCATTTAACTCATCTTCAAGTTTGTGGATCTGCATACTAAGCGTAGGCTGAGTAACAAAGCTTTTTTCAGCCGCAGTAGCGAAGTGCCTGTATTTATCAACAGCCACTACATATTTGAGTTGAGTTAAAGTCATGAATAAATTATATCTAAATGGTTAATTTATGAGCGTTAAGATAAAAAGAAAAAGGAGATTGTTTTTATGAAGTCTGAAGTTGAAAAGCATCTAATTATATCGGGGCGAGTTCAGGGTGTAGGATTTCGATATTTTACCAAGAAAAACGCGGAATCTTTAGGTGTAAATGGCTGGGTTAAAAATCTTGCCAATGGAGATGTGGAGACGGTTATTCAAGGAGAGGAGGATCAGGTAAAAGAAATGATAAACTATCTAAAGTCAGGCCCGGTATCGGCAAAAGTGGAGGCAATTGAAGAGTTGGATGGTGATAAATTAACAAGTAAAAAGTATGACGATTTCTCAATTACCAAGTAGAGAAAATGTAAGGATATGACCCGATTAGTTTATACAAAAAAAATTAGCAACCCCCCGTTCAAAGAAAGCTGCTAATATCATCTACAGACGGCTATTACCCCATTTGCCTTACTAACATACTTTGTAGAGTTGGTGTGTGCAATAAGCAGAACTTCGTAATTTTTTTACGTAGAAATACGTAGGTCATTGTTTTATAGTAGGTTAGGCTGCTCCATGGCAAACCGAACAAGTCCGGCAGTATTATTAATATTTAGCTTCTGCATTAAATTAGATCGATGAGTTTCAACTGTGCGAGGGCTAATATACAGACGTTTAGCAATCTGTGAACTTGTATGCCCATCAACAATTAAGGCCAGTATTTCTTTCTCTCTTTTGGTGATGGTGGTTTTCTTAGAAGCTCCCTTTGCCAGATCAGTATATTTTCCAACAATTAGTTTCGAAACTGATTTGCTGAATACCTGTTCACCTTTAGATGCTGTTTCAATGGCCTCAAGTATTTTTTTTGCTGTAACATTCTTTGTTAGATATCCTTTTACACCCGCTTTTAAAGCCTGATTTAAATACATAAGGTCTGCCGAATTGGAGATCACAACTATGGAGGGACTTGTGTTATAAGTATGAAGCTTTTCCATCAATTGATGAATGTTTGCATCTGAAATGTTGGATGAAATTATGCAAACTGCATCGGGTTGATCAGCATAGGCCTTTATTAATTCATCAGCTGTGCATACAGATTTAATGACGGATATGTTATTGGATTGTTTGATGATCGTCTCGATACCGGTTCGGGAGATGTCAAACTTGTCGGCGATAAGAATAGGTATAGAAGTCATTGTTTGTCCTCCATTTAAGGCGGACAATGAATATAATTGAATTTTTGTAAATGTAAATTAAATCTTCTAAAGCTTAATATTTCAACTTCAAGACTTTTAGCTAAAAGTCCCCCTTATCAAAGGGGAATGAGGGAGACGTTTATGTGAATATTTCAAAATCAATAGACACCCCTCTAAATCTCCCCTTTATATGGGAGACTATAGGTTACAGAATACTTACAAGTTTAAAAGCCACATACAGCATCAAAATTGATTTAGCCGTCCACAATATTGTGCGAATCCAATTGGTAGAAACAAGTTTTTGAATTAAATCTCTATCAAAACCCTGCAGAAGTTTTTGATGGATTGGCAGTTGTACAAAAAAAGTGGATGCCCAAATCATCAAAACAAGAGTGATTCCGATGATGAACTCGATCCGGAAATCGGAAGGTTGCAGGATCAACAGTACCGAAGTGATTAACTCCATCAGCATAACCGGAATGACCAAAAATGAGATTAAATACATGTGCTTCTGCTGATATTTAGTATAGTTTTCACGTTCCAGATGGGCAAAAAATGGATAGTGAAGAATTTGAATAACCCAAATGAGGCCACAAAGGAACAGGGAGGATGCAAAGTTTAGCAGAAGCAGCGTGTGAAATTCCATTGAATCAGAGATTTATACAGTATCGAGTCCGAGTTTCTCCATAATTATTTAGTTGTAGAACTACTAAGCGAATGGTTTACATATTGTTTATTTTGTTGGGTTCTGTAAACAATAGGATATTAAATTGTAACGACAATAACATTTATGAGCTGGCTCCGAACCCACACTTGCGGTGATTTAACAAAAGAAAATAAAGACGACATTGTAATTTTAAATGGATGGGTTTCTTCCCGCAGAGATTTAGGTGGCGTTATATTTATCGATTTAAGAGATCGGTACGGTATTACACAAATTGTGTTTGATGAAACCAATAAGAAGCTACACGAGCAGGCAGAAGAACTTCGCTCTGAGTTTGTTATCGGTATTAAGGGGAAGGTTTTACTGCGTGATGGGGAAACCATCAACCCGAACATGACTACCGGTGAAATTGAAATTGAGGTGAGCGAATTGAAGATATATTCCACCGCTCAAACACCTCCTTTTGAAATTAAAGACGATATTACCACCAATGAAGACGTGCGGCTGAAATACCGGTATTTGGATCTTCGTCGGCCGGAGGTTCAAAAGAACCTGATGCTTCGCTCAAGATTGTATCACACAATCAGGAATTTTTATCAAAATTATCAATTCGCAGAAGTGGAAACTCCTGTGTTAATGCGATCCACACCGGAAGGTGCGCGGGATTATTTGGTGCCCAGCCGTGTAAATGCCGGAAAGTTTTTTGCTCTTCCGCAAAGTCCGCAGACCTATAAGCAGCTGCTGATGGTTTCCGGGATGGACCGATATTTCCAGATCGTAAAATGTTTCCGTGATGAAGATTTACGGGCCGATCGTCAGCCGGAATTTACACAGGTTGATGTGGAAATTTCATTTGTGGACGAGGAGGAGATCTACAGTCTGCATGAAGAACTCATGGCGACTCTTTGGAAGGAGCATATGAAAGTTGAGTTATCGCTGCCATTTCCGAGATTAACCTATAAAGAAGCGATTGAAACCTACGGATCTGATAAACCGGATACTCGTTTTGGCATGAAAATCACGGATCTTTCTGATCTGCTGGCCGATTGCGGATTTAAGATTTTCGAAACTACGGTTAAGAAAAAAGGCAAAGTGGTTGCCATCAATGTTCCCGGGAAAGGCGAAATGGGACGCGGGGCATTAGATCGGTTGACCGAAGATGCAAAGCGGGAAACCGGCGCCGCCGGACTCATCTATATTAAGGTATCTGATGAGGGACATTTTTGCAGCGTTGGAAAATTCCTGACAGAAGAGAAAGTTCAGGAAATGGTTGATGAATCCGGCGCAAAAAGTGGTGATCTGATTTTAATTCTGGCCGGACCAAATCCCCAGGTGTATAACCAAATGGGAACCCTTCGACTAATGATGGGCAAAGAGCTGGAACTGATAGATCAAACCAAAAGTAACTTTTTATGGGTGACTGATTTTCCTCTGGTTGAGTGGGATAAAGAGAGTCAGCGATACTTTGCTCTTCATCACCCGTTTACCTCTCCAAAGGAAGAGGATATGGATAAATTAGAAACGGCTCCCGAAGAAGTGAATGCCAGAGCCTACGATCTTGTATTAAATGGAAGTGAAATTGGCGGAGGCTCCATTCGTATCCATAATTCTGATATACAGCAGCAGATGTTCAAAGTGCTGGGAATTGGAAAAGAGGAAGCTCGTGAGAAGTTTGGTTTTCTTTTGGATGCATTTACATACGGAGCGCCACCACACGGTGGAATTGCATTAGGTCTTGATAGAATTGTGATGTTGATGGCCGGAGCAAACAGTTTACGTGATGTTATTGCGTTTCCAAAAAATCAAAAAGCACAGAGCGTGATGGATAATGCCCCTGATGTGGTTGATGAGAAACAGCTAAAGGAACTCCACATTTCGCTGCGAGAAAAAAAGGCATAAATTAAAATAAGACAGCGTGAAAACAGCAGGAATAGACGGTTGCAAAGCAGGTTGGATGTTAATCTCTTTTGATGAGAATCCACATTATAAAGTTCTTAGATCAGATGAGGAACTTAAACAAGCATTTGACACGTACGATAGAATCCTGATTGATATGCCGATCGGGATGGAAGACGAAAATTACACTCGTTTATGTGATGAACTGCTTCGTAAAAAATTGGGAGGTGAATATGCAGCGAGTGTTTTTAGCCCTCCGATTCGCCCGGCACTTCATGCTCCATCATATGTAGAGGCAAATATAGAGAGTTACGAGTATACCGAGAAAAAGCTGACAGTTCAGGCGTGGAACATCACCCCAAAAATTAAAACTATAGACAGTATGCTTCAGGCAAATCCTGGGCTTTTGGATAAAGTTTTTGAAAGCCATCCTGAACTGCTGTTCATGAATTTGAACGGTGGAACTATCTATCAGAAAAAAGCTACGAAAAAAGGCTTACGACATCGGCTCGATTTAGTAAGTAATCATGAAAAGATCGCCGCAGATTTTTTCAGGGAAATTAAAGAGGAGTTCAGGCGCAATGAAGTAGGGGAAGCCGATATTGTAGATTCTATGGCTTTGGCTCTTGCAGCAAAAAAATCTATTTCAAAAAATTTGAAGACAATCCCCGAAGACCCCGCGAAAGATTCGCAGGGAATAATAATGGCCATACATTACGTATAGCCATTTGTAAATCAATCTTCGTTGTTGTTCAGGATTTTCTTGTATTTCACTCCGGCTTTGTGAACTCGGTTAACTCCATTAAATGCTGCAATTCTATACGCTTCGGAGAAACTTGGGTAGTTTAGTACATGCTGGAAAAAATATCTAATGTCACCATTAAAGGCCATAACACTTTGACCCAGGTGTATTAAATCAGGTGCATGATCTCCAATTATATGCACACCCAAAAGTTTAAGATTGTCTGTTCTGAAAACCAGTTTCAGAACCCCATCTTTGATATGACTGATATCGGCTTGAGTAATATTTTCGTAATAAGCCCTTCCAACAGTGATATCAATACCTTGATTTTTCGCGTCATTCTCAGTGAGTCCTATACCTGAAATTTCGGGAATGGAATAGATTCCGTAGGGTATGGAGTGTGTGTAATTTTCTGTTTGACCACCAAACATATCTGAAGCGGCTAAGCGCCCCTGTACAAAGGAAGCTGATGCAAGTGAAGGAAATCCAATAACATCACCGGCTCCGTAGATATTTTTAACATTTGTCCGGAAGCTTTCATCCACCTTTAAGTAACCTTCCTTGTCAAGTTTTATGTCTACAGAATCAAGCCCCAGGTTTTCAAGGTTTGGTTTTGTGCCACCAACATAAAGTACATGCTCAGTTTCTATTACCTGTAGTCTTGTATCACCGGTTTGAGCTTTAAATCCAACTTCAGTACAGGTTCGAAGCTTGTTTACAGCTACATGATCTACATTCACACCTGTGTAGAGCTGAATATTTTTCTTTTTGAGGAGTCTTAAAAGTACAGCTTTAATCTCATGATCCAGAAATGGAAGTATATCATTATTATCGGTAAGGATAGTGACGCGGGTTCCCAATGCAGAAAAAATGGTGGCATATTCAAAAGATATAATACCGGCGCCAATAATAGTAAGTCGGCGGGGAATATGAGTTAAATTAAGAATGGACTCGTAGTTTAAAACATTTGAATGGTCGATCTCAAAATTAGCAGGTTTAACGGGACTGCTGCCTGTAGCTAACAAAATTTTATCGGCTGTAAATGTGGTAGTTTCATTTAGTTGATTGGTTACCTCAACTTCATTTTTACCTATTAACTTTCCCCGTCCACGATAAGTCTCGACTTCATTTTTAATCAGGTCGTTTTTAACCTTCTGATTTTTGTTCTCTAAGATTGATTTTTTGTAATGCAGTAAGTCTTCCATACGAAATCTCTCGTAAGGCTTTCGATCTTTCTCATCCGCAAATTGTGAGTGAAAATCGTGAATGGATTTTGCCGCTTCCCGCAACGATTTACTGGGAACAGTTCCTGAGTTGATCCAGGTACCTCCAAGGTGATCTGTATTTGCTTCTACAATCAGAACTTTTTTGTCGAATTTTGAACTTTGCATTGCACAAGAAAACCCTGCCGGACCACTGCCGATAATGATTACATCGTAATCAAACTTCATAGTATTTATTTTATTTAGATTTTTTTAGTGGCCTTAAAATAAGGTTTCATTTACTTAAACCCATTTCGAATATTAAATATTAGAAAAACGGAACGATTTAAGCGTCAAATTTACTTTAACGGTAGCGTCAATGTTGTTATATTTAAAGTATTGAAATATAAGATGTTATAAATTTTTTTTAATTGAAATATTCATTCAAAAGTACACAAAAAAATGGCTTATAAATTACCTGAACTACCGTACGCACATGATGCGTTACAACCTCATATAGATGAGCAGACAATGAAAGTTCATCATGGTAAACATCATCAAGGGTATACAAATAAGGTTAATGATGCATTGGAGGGACATAAGTTTGCAGATTTACCTATCGAAGAAGTACTTCAAAGAATTAATGAAGTACCCGAAGAAGTTCGTCAGGCTGTAATCAACAATGGCGGCGGCTATGCGAATCACAAATTATTTTGGGAAGTTTTATCGCCAAACGGCGGTGGAAATCCAATAGGGAGTGTAGCCAAAGCAATTGACGATATGTTTGGCAGCTTTGAAGAATTCAAAGAGAAGTTTAGCAGTACAGCAGCCGGTCAATTTGGTTCCGGCTGGGGATGGTTATGTGTTGATAACTCAGGAAATCTTAAAGTGATTTCAACACCAAACCAGGATAGCCCGCTAATGAACGGATTAACTCCAATTCTCGGTGTAGACGTCTGGGAACATGCATATTATTTGCATTATCAAAACCGGCGCCCTGATTACATTTCAGCTTTCTGGAACGTGGTAAACTGGGAGCAGGTAGAGAAAAATTATAAAGATGCGACCTCTTAAATACTGACGTTAATTAAGTTAAGGCATTGCATGTATCATGCAGTGCCTTTTTTAATTTAATTTAAATTCAGTTTAAACCACTTTTCGTATTGCCCCAAACTCCGTCTCAAATTTGCTCTTTGATCTCCCAGATTCCGTCTTTGATTTTGTTCTAATTGACGGTTGTTCCTATTTGAACTGTCAAATTCATTTGAAACACGAAAATTCGGCGGCTCAATTTCAAGCCCCACCCAAATACTGGATTCGTTATTAATATTATAAATTGAGGATCCATTAAGTGGAATTTTCATTTCAAGTCCAATTAATCGTCGATCTTGATTAATGGCCATTTGTACACCATCTACTTCCAGCTGATCCATGCTTACTAACCCTCGTTGGGCATTAGAACTACCGCTATATCGTTCGATAATCATCGGCTGCTCAAATACTTCCTTCTCAAAATCCTGCAGCATGGTACGGTTTGATTGTTTTTGTAGCCACCCCGGATCTCGCAATAAGCTTTCATATTCAGCAGGATTATTATTCTGAAGGAGATTAAACGATCCGGCGGGATATGCAATGCCTACTCTTTTTCGTTCCTCTTCATTACTGCTCAAATAAACAGTAAAACCGGATTGCTTCATGGCATTATTCATGGATGGACTCCTTACATCTACATACAGATATAAAAAATTATCTGTATGAGTTACGTAGTAATTTACCAATTCAGACTCTTCAAGTAAGCTTTCCCCCAAATTCCAATCGGAAAGATTGCCATCAATGGTAAGTTCATGGGCAGATTTGTTCGGAGTCATTACCTTGGTGCCGGAACAAGCGTATAAACTGAAGCAAACAAATAACAGAAGGACAGTAGTAATACGGGTATACATTTTAATTAGATTTTATTCTTAAAATGGAATTTTTTGAAGTAAACAATGTTGTTATAAAAATTGATGAATCAATAAAGTAATGAATTATGCTTATATTGTTAGAAATGAAATCAAACAAATAAAATAAACCGATTATGCAATTTGGATTTGGAGTAGGACCCGATACATCCTGGATGCGCAAAGAGCTGACCGATCTTGGAATTGAGGAACTTAAAACGCCTGAAGATGTAGATCGGGCAATGACAGAATATAAAGAAGGAACCATGTTAATGGTTATAAATTCCGTTTGTGGCTGCGCAGCTGGAAACGCGCGTCCCGGAGCGAATATCGCTCTCGAGAAAACCACCAACAAACCCGATCATTTAGTAACAGTGTTTGCTGGTCAGGATAAAGAAGCAACAGCCCGTGCCCGGGAATATTTTAGTGAATATCCTCCTTCATCCCCCTCATTCGCATTTTTTGTGGATGGAGAAGTAAAGGCGATGGTTCCCCGACATAGAATTGAAGGAAGAACGCGTGAGGAAGTAGCAGAAGATCTGTTAATGGTTTTTGATGCTTTTGTGGATAAAGAACCAGCGAAATAAAATCCGGATTCTCTTAATAATTTACAGAGCCCGTTTTCTTCATTGAATCCGGGCTTTTTCTTTGATGTGATGCTTTTAACAAAATTTGAGAATATCAAAAAAAAAGACAGAAATTATAGATTAATCCCTGCACCATCATTCTTGTGAAACCTCATTTACAATTTCGCGTGATTTTTTCGTATCAATTACGGCCTTAATTTTCATCAGAAAATGATATAGTCCCAGGTGAGCTCGGGTGCTGTAGATAAAATGTTTATTACCTCTCGGCTCATTTCCAACAGGAGCATTTTTTGTGTGGCCTCTAATCAACTCTTTATAACCAGGGTTTCCAAAATTAAAACTGTCTTCCTTATAAGGCATCGCAAATGCATATCCATAATTAAGGCAAAACTGGTAATACTGTTTTTCCTTCTCATCGGTTTCGGGATCACCCCTAAGAACTCCAAGGCGGGTGTAAAGCTTTTTAATTTCCGGTTCGTCTCTTTTTAAGTGGGTAGGAAGTAACTGAAGATAATCTTGGAAAAAATCTTCCGGAAAAGCTTTAACACAGCCAAAATCAATCACACCAAGCCGACCATCATCTGTTAAAAAGAAATTTCCGGGATGAGTATCTGCATGTATCTCGTCGTGATCTTCAACCTGATCATGAAAAAAATCCCACAGTAACTGACCGTAATGATTTC
>JBGTFX010000210.1:0-12364 GCA_041747055.1 Balneolaceae bacterium | reverse complement strand
GTGTAGACTCAACAGAAAGCCAGTTATCCCGAAATTCAATTTCTATGGCCGGTTCAATTAAAACATTTAGACCCAGCTCTTGTGCAAGATCAATCTGTTCATCGGTAATTTCGCGGGTGATAAGAATGTTATGAGTACGTTTCATTTAGGTCAGATTTGAGTGTTTAAATTCCGGAAGAGATGTTTGATCATAATTCCTTAAGCAGGAAACTTAGATCAATTTCTAATTTAACTTTTCATCTCTTCCATGAGCTTATCCGCTCCCTGATCGAGTAATTTTCTTGCGGCTACACGGCCGACACCATTAGCCTCATCAACCGGAACCTGCAGTTCAATATCATATTGAAGCGAGCCGTCAGTTTTTAAAGCAACTGCATGAAGGAAGAGCTGATCATCTTCAATCCATGCAAAAGCGCCCACAGGAGCACTACAACCGGCTTCCATTTCGTTCAGCAGTTCGCGCTCTATTCCTGTGCAAAGTGCGGATTCTTCATCATTCAGCTTTGATGTAATTTCAATCATGCGAGCGTCATCAACCCGAACCATCACTGCCATTGCACCCTGAGCCGGAGCCGGGACCATCCAGTCCAGATATTCTGAAATGTGATGATCCAATCCAATTCGAAGTAAACCGGCAGCCGCAAAAATAGCACCATTCCATTCATTCTCTTCAACTTTACGGAGCCGGGTATTCACATTGCCACGAATATTTGTAATCTCGTGATTTGGATATCGATGCAGCCACTGCGCTTTACGTCGGTTACTGCTTGTAGCGATTACGGCTTTGAACTGATCATCCTCTAAAAAATCGACACCTTTCGGGGAGACCAAAGAGTCACGCGGATCTTCCCGCTCCATGACTGCAGAAATGGTTAGCGGCAATGGATTTTCGGTAGGTAAATCTTTGTAGGAGTGAACAGCTATATCAATTCGTTTTTCGAGCAGGGCATCATCCAGCGCTTTTGTAAAGACGCCTTTACCTCCCATTTCGGTCAGTGGTGTAGTAAGGTCAAGATCTCCTTCCGATTTCACAAATATCAGCTCGGTATCATGACCTTGTTCTTGTAGCAGGGTCGAAACTTTTTCTGCCTGCCAGGTGGCAAGTTCGCTATCGCGGGTGCCAATTTTTATAACACTACTCATTTCTCTTCGTTTTGCTCGAGCTTAAACATTTCGGATACCATTTTCGCAACATCTTCCGAATGATGTTGATCTCTCAGATGCTCGATACTGTAAGCCGCAATTTTATTGACGATTCTGCGGGTTAAATTCTCAACTTTTTCGTGATCGTCAGAGGTAATTTTATTTTTGAAAAAATTCAGCTCTTCATCTCTGATTGCTTCGAACTTTCGTGTCAGTGCCTTAATGGTAGGCACAACCCGCTGCTCGTTTACCCATAGCTTGTAATCAGAAAATTCTTCCTCAATGATTTTCTTAACAAGTGGTACTTCTTTTTCACGCTTTTGATAGGCTTCGTCTGTAACATCACCCAGCATGTCCATATTAGCTACGTCTACAAAATCGAGGCGTGCAACATTGGGATCAATATTCCGCGGCACGGATAGATCGAGCATGACTTTAAACTTCGGGTTTTCCATGGATGCCTTCATGTGCTCCGGGCGAATAACAGGTTTACTTGAACCTGTGGCTACGATAACCAGATCTGCTTCGGCAATCTGTTCCGGCAGGCGGTCCATATCAGCCACTTGAAGATTGAACTTACCGGCTATAAATTCGGCGCGATCGCGAGTACGATTTATAAGAGTAAGTTTCCTGGCACCCAGATTGATAAGGTTTTTGCACGTTACCTTCCCGATTTTCCCGGTACCTACCAATAGAATATTTTTGTTCTGCAGGTTGTCGAATGTTTTGGTAGCAAACCGAACGGCTGCATACGCAACAGTTGCTGCGCCCCGGCCTAGCGATGTTTCATTTCTTGAACGCTTGTGGGCTCGGAAAATATGCTGCATCAGGCGGTGCAATTCACCGGAAATCATCCCTTCAGAAGCAGAAAATTCATAACCTTCTTTCACCTGTTTTACAATTTGAAGATCGCCTAGTATCTGCGAATCCAGTCCGGTAGAAACTTTAAAGAGGTGCTCAATGGCTTGATCTGCTTCCAATTCAAAACCATGCTTATGGAATTCGTCAAGATTCCCTTCGGAGTAAGTGGTCAGTAGTCTGATCAGTTCTTTTGTAGTCGCCTTATGTGCAATAATTTCAGTACGATTACAGGTAGAAACCACAAAAATACTATCGATTCCTTCGCGGCGAGCGCCATCTAAAAGGAGTCGTTTTTTTGCGGAATCAAGGCTGAATCGTTCTCGTATTTCGACAGGGGCATCCCAATGATTGATGCCTATTAATGTAAAATCGTTTGTAGTTGGATGTAGCATTAAGTTATGCTGTCACTGTTTTAGCATTGCTTTTTTCTTCCCACTGAACATCATCTTCAGACAATTCTTGCTGTACGCGTTTTATGGTTTCCTGAGCAAGAGCTTTAATGTAGTTTGGATGATCGTTCAGTCCCTTCATTACCTTGTAGTTTTCAAATTCGTACCCTTCTTCCTCAAGATCCTCAACCAGTTCAACACTTAGTTCATAAAGTGTTTCGATATGATCAGTCACAAATGCGATCGGAATCATCAAAAAGTTTTTGATACCATACTGAAGATGTCTGCGGATCAGATCTTCAGTATTTGGCTGAGTCCATTTTTGGGGGCCAACGCGAGACTGAAACCCAAGCCAATAGGAATGTTTTTCTTCCCTGAGGGCCATTACAGCTTCCACCGTCTCCTTAATTTCAATCGTATAAGGATCGCCGCTTCGTACTTCTAAAAGAGGGGTTCCATGAGCCGAAAATACCAAATGGGTTTTATTTTGTGTCTCTTCATCCATTTCATCAAGAGCTTCATCAATCCGGTCGTTGATTGATTTTAAATAAGACTCATTGCGATGATAATTCTTTACGTGAAATTCTTTCCAGGGAGCTCCTTCTTTTCCATATTTTTCTTTTTTCACATTCTCCCAATCGCGAAAACTGCTGCCGGTTGTTGTCCATGAAAATTGTGGATAGAGGGGCATCAATACAGTGTGAGTGATTCCATCTTCAACAAGATCGTCCATAATCGTGTCTGCGAAGGGAATCCAATATCTCATACAGGTGTAGACTTTTGTCTCTACACCGGGGAGAATTTTGTTAAAATATTTGTCAAGGCTTCTGCGCTGACTTTCGGTAAGCCCGTTTATTGGAGAACAGCACTCAGAAATCACTTTGTTTTTACGATTGTAGCAGTGAGCATTTCCTGTACATCCCTTAGGGCAGCCGTTAATTTCTTTATAATCTTTTGCAACGCTTGGAGCACGAAATTTGGAGATTACTTTAGAGAAAGTGTTTTGAGCAACTCCACCACCAAGTTTGATAATATCTTCATCCTGGAACAAATTTTTTAAAAATATCCGAACATTATCTTCATGTGTCGGCCCGCCAAGATTCATTAATACAATACCTAATCGCATAAGTCTTTAAAATCACTTAAAATGGATGATTCCCGAATATTAAATAACTCTATTTTTTGTGAAGTGAGAGTGAAGAGTGTTAGTTAGAATCATTCTAAACTACACGGAAAGAGTAGCAATCTGGTTTTATTAATTTTCAAAATTTGCATTCTATAAGAATTTCCAATTAGATTCTGCACAGATAAATTCGTACTGTGTTCTATGAAAAAATTTGCTGCTGAGGGTGTTGGTACATTTTTTTTAGCTGCTGTGATAGGGTTCACAACAGATCCAATTGCGATTGGACTTATACTAACTGCTCTTATTTATATTTTTATTCATGTGTCTGATTCTCATTTTAACCCGGCCATTTCAATTGCGGCATGGGTAAGGGGACGTATTGATGCATCAGAACTTGGAGTTTATATATCAGGACAATTATTTGGTGCTGTAGCCGGGGGGGCATTCGTTTGGTGGATATCAAAACTAACCTATGGGCCGGCACCGGATCAAACCACACTTCCCTTTGAGTTTATTCTTGTTGAACTTCTCTTTTCATTTTTGTTCATTCTTCTGTTTTTATGTATGATTTATCCTTCCAGAAGACGAAAAAATCCACTATTTGGCGTCATTGTAGGAATTGGATTAGCAGGATGTTATCTCGTAACGTTACCAATCACCGGAACAGGTTTGAACCCGGCTATGAGCATCGGGTTTATATTATTTGATTACATCAATAATGGTAGTAGTTATCATCACCTGCCTGTATACCTGCTTGCTTCAGGCATTGGCGCAATTGCTGCAGCTTACGCGCACAAGTTTATAATGGATGATCAGGCCTGATTCTGTATCTGCAAAGTAAACCAAAATCGTGATCCCTTTCCCTGCTCGCTTTCTACATAAATATCTGAATCGTGAGCATTCAAAATGCTTTTTACAACGGCGAGCCCCAAACCGGTTCCTCCCTTATCACGAGAACGTGCTTTGTCTGTACGATAAAATCGATCAAAAAGTCTGTCTAGATGATCGTCAGATATACCAATTCCTGTGTCCACTACTTCTACCAACAGGTCTGATTCTGATTGGATTAGTTTAACCTCAATTTTTCCTTCGTTCGTATATTTAATGGCGTTTGATATCAGGTTTTCCATTACCTGTTCAATTTTATTGGGGTCTGCGTAAACGTTGACGGATGCACCATCAAACTCCAGAGAAATTCCCTTATCTTTTGCCCAATCTCTGTAAAGCTCTTCCACATCATTCAAAACAGTTTTTATATCAAACACCTTTCTTTCAATAAAATAGCTATCAGAATCGTATCGCTGAAGGGTAACCAAATCTTTAAACAGCCGGTTGATTCGCTCAGTTTGACGAAAGGCCGTATCCAGGTACTGTTTCCTTTTTTTCTCGTCCAATTTCTTAATCTGAAGCATTTCCAGCGATCCGGAGATAGTGTGCAGAGGATTTCTGATTTCGTGTGTGATATCAGCAAAAAACTGACTCTGCCGTTCATAAAGCTTTTTTAATTCCTCGTTATCCGCGCGGAGACGATCGGCCATCTTGTTGAGTGATTTTGCAAGTGTGCCAAATTCATCATTTCTATCCAGATTTAGAGTACGATCTACATTTCCTCCGGCGATATCACGTGCGGCAGATTCGAGCTGAATAATAGGTCGTGAGATGTATCGCGAAAATAAAACACTCACCAAAATAACGAGACCCATGGATATAAACATACCTGTATAAATAATCCAGCGTATCGTTTTTATGGGTTCATAGATCTGATCTTTATAAATGCTGACCTGAAGATAACGCGCGGGATTGTTGTCGCTGGCGATGGCAACATAAGCACTCAGTTCTTCGCTTTCGGGCAGATCCATTAGAATAACTTCACCGCCTTGTCTGATACTTTTTCTGAACCCTGTTTCTAAGTGGCCAGGTGCGTATACCTCTTCGTGATAAGGTACAGACGCAAATAAAATTCCATCCTCATCATAAATAGAAAGTCGATAACCGGAAGTTCTGGCGGCTTCGTTTAAATTTGTTTCGAACTGCTCATCCTGACGTAAATTTTCGATGGTAATGGACAGCCATTCCGTATCGTTTAAAATCTGTTTCTCTCCCTCATTCAGCAGATAATTTCTGATGAACAAGATGGAATAACTGCTGATGGCCGTGATCCCAAAAATGAGAAGCAAAATAAAGGTCCACGCTAATTTTGCCCGAATGCTCATACTCTGATGAGATCACGGTTCATGCCGTAGCCCAATCCTCTGTAGGTTTTGATAATGTCTGCGGCAGCGCCAAGTTTAAGACGTAGATTTTTTATGTGTACATCAACGGTTCTATCAAACACAAATTTATCATCATCACCAATATGCTCAAGAATTTGCTGACGGCTGAAGACCACTTTTGGATTCTGAAAAAACATTTCCGCCAATACATATTCTGTTGATGTCACATCAATTCGCTCGTCTTTGTAATAAAGGTCTTTGCCAATTGTGTCGAGGTACAGGTCTTTGTACTGAATCCATTTACTGTTTTGTGGTTGTTGTCGGCGAATGAGTGAATCCACATGCGTTTTTACAAGTTTCAGGCTTGCCGGTTTTGGTATGTAATCATCAGCGCCAAGCTCAAGTCCCTCAATCTCATCTTTTTCTTTGTCTTTAGCGGTAAGAAAAATAACGGGAATTTCACTTAAAATGGGGTGCCTGCGGATAACTCGACAAATTTCTTTTCCATCTACATGAGGTACCATAATATCCAGGATAGCGAGCTGAATTTCTCCGGCTTTTTCCTCGATAAGCTGAAGTGCCTGTTTACCATCATAGGCTGTAAGTACATGATAGTCTTCCAGCTCTAAAAAGTTGGCAAGCATATCTGCCGGCTCTTTCTCATCTTCAACTAATAAAATTGTATGTTTTGGTTGCATAAGCATTAATGGATTTTTTATTCATCACCTAAAAATAGTGAAAACTGACATAGATTCTTTATTCATAGTTCGTTTCAATTGGTTTATATTCGTAAAATTCAACACATTACCATAGAAAATGTATTTTAAAGATAAAGTAATTTGGATTACAGGCGCCTCATCAGGAATTGGGGAGGCTTTGGCATATGCCCTTAACAACAAAGGAGCAAGGTTAATTCTTTCTTCCCGGCGGATTGAAGAACTTGAAAGGGTAAAAAACAACTGTTCGGGTGACCCGGAATCTATTTCAATTCTACAGCTTGATTTGGCAGATACTGATTCCCTTTCAAAAAAAGCTGAAGAAGCTGAAAAGATTTTTGGACAGGTAGACATTTTGTTCAATAATGGGGGAATAAGTCAGCGTGCACTTGCATTGGAAGCCGGTATGGATACTGTGCGAAAATTGATGGAAATCAACTTTTTCGGAACGGTAGCCCTTACAAAAGCTGTAGTTCCTAATATGATTAAACGCGGTCACGGCCATGTGATTGTGACCAGCAGTGTGATGGGAAAAATTGGTACTAAGTATCGATCTTCCTACGCAGCATCGAAGCACGCACTGCACGGTTGGTTTGATTGCTTTCGCCAAGAAGTAATGGATGAACAAATAAATGTTTCGCTGGTTTGTCCGGGATTTGTAAAAACGGCTATTTCAAAACACGCTCTCACTGCTGATGGCTCAGAAATGAATGAGATGGGAAATGCTCATCAAAAAGCAATGACAGCAGAAGAGTTCGTTGAAAAACTGCTGCCAAAAATATCGAGTGGTCAGGATGAAATTTATATTGGAGGCAAAGAAATACTGACGGTATACCTGAAACGACTTTCCCCAAAACTGTTGAATAAGATTTTAAGACGAGTAAAGGTGACATAAGTTCAACATCCTTCAAGCGTTATCGTGCTTTTTTGTCTAAAAGGACGGAAGACAGAGGACGGAAGACCGGACCTAATTCGCCACATAGAGCCTGAAAAACTTTGCCCGACCCTCGGTCTCCCGTCCCCAGTCTTCGGTCTTAGCTGACACCAAACCCTGTAAAGTAATTGAAAAGAACGGGCTCAAACCCGTCAGACTGCTTTGAGCGGTCAGACGGGTAAGTTATTTCTCCCCATAAATATAATCCATATCCGGTTTTCGGTACAGTAGTAATGCACCCATATATACAGGTGGTTAAATGCCGCTATTATCAGCGCGGCAGAAGATTCATATATTAAGGCAATAGCCCAGAAGACAAGGAATCCGAACGTGTACATGGCGTTGGATGAAAATTTGAAGATCCCTTTGTTTACCATTTTCCAATCCCGGGCAACTTCGGGGATAAAGTGATCGAGCCCCATTCCTTTATTTATTCCAAACCAGCGGATAACCGAATAGAAAAGGTATCCTGCAAGTAATAAGAAAACTGCCGGCAATACCCACTGAATAACCGGATGTAGATAAATTGACCTCCGATTTGAAATGGCCAAGGGAATGATCAAAAAACGACTGAAACCCAAGAGCCTGAAGAAGATGGAGTAAACCTTGAATGAATTATTAAACCTTTTGCTAAGAGCATTTGCATAAAGTTCGAGCCGCCACATTACCCATACATAAATTTGATGAACAATGGTTGCAAAGGCCGCCAGCCAATACCAGGCTGTTGTTGAAACACCTAAAAATGAACCGGCACTAACTGTGGGCAAAACAGATGCCATAATTAAAGCGGTCAGCAGTATTAAAAGAATAGATAAATGGGTTGCCTGCCATTCAAAAAACTTGTGTTTAAATTCGAAATCCTGATCATTTTCCATGACTGTCAATGATTGTTATCACGTTCTAAGTTAGCTTGATCAGCCCAACTTCTTTCTCTTATTTAAATATGCAAGCAATGCTAAATCAAATGGACTTTGGGTGTCAATCTCCTCAAAATCGACACTTGCATTGCTGCAATTTATCTTAAACTTTTTAGTAAATTCTTTTACTTTTTGTTGATAATCTTCTCTTACTTGATTTGGAATCACCTCTAACTCAGAGCCGGTTTCCATATCTTCAAACAAAAATTTTCCGTCTGTAAAATCAAGCTCTCTTTCACTTTGATGTTCCAGCACATTAAAGAGTAGTACCTCATGCTTTTGGTGTTTAAGATGTCGCAGGGCAGACATCAATGCATCCTGACCCTCTACATTTTCAAAAAGATCTGATAATATGATTACCAGGCTACGATGCTTTAGTCTTTCAGCCAGGTTGTGTAACGCATCAGCTGAAGCCGATACCCGTTGCTCCAGTGATTTGGCCTGCTCTTGTTTCAGCTCTTCTTCCAGTTTTTGAAACAGCATCCGCAAATGTGTTTGGGATGATTTAGCCGGAAACTCAGCCCGAATCTGATCATCAAACAATATTAAACCGGTTGCGTCTCGTTGCCGGTTCATCATATACATTAAAGCGGATGCATAGTGGATGGCATATCGGAGTTTACTCCACTCGGCAAAGTGTTTAAAGTACATAGAACTGCTGATATCCAGCGCGATATGAGCGCGAAGATTGGTTTCGGCTTCGTACTGTTTTACATAAAACCGTTCTGATTTGCCGTACGCCTTCCAGTCTATATGCTTAAAATCATCTCCTTGGTTATAAGGCCGGTGTTCGGCAAATTCTACGCTAAATCCATGATAGGGACTTCGGTGCAAGCCCGAAATAAATCCCTCTACAATAGTACGGGCTTTTAGCTCAAGCGGAGCCAGTTGATTTAATATGTCGCTTTGTAAAACCATATTAGAACCTACCTTTTTGTACACAGATCAGCAATAAGAAAGTCGGTAACGCTCCATTTTCATACATCATATCATTAATATTAATCTTATATTTTTAAGCCCTAGTTAAAGTATATTCTGTTCGTTTTCCAATTTGGAGGGGGAAAACCATTCATTTCATTACAAACTTTTATCTTTTTCTACCATGGCTAACGTTTTTACATCCGCAAAGGATATCGATTTTACAATTTCTGATCTGCCCACTATGCCGGCGCCCGGTCGTGTATTGATGGTAAAACCAACCTATTTTGATGTTGTATATGTGATCAATCCTCACATGAAAAATCAGATTGGACAGGTTGATAAAATACAGGCCAACAACGAGTGGGAGCATTTAAAAGATGGCTACAAAGAACTTGGTTTTGATGTTCATGTTCTGGATGGCCAAAAAGGGCTGCCTGATATGGTTTTTTGTGCGAATCAAAGTTTGCCATATATCGATGAAAATGGTGTGAAAAAGGTGATTATGAGCATTATGCACTCCCCTCAGCGAAAGGATGAAGTCAGCCATGTTGAAAAATTCTATAAAGAAATGGGCTATGAAATCTTATATCTGAGTTCCGATAACGTGGATGATTTTGAAGGAATGGGAGATGGCCTCTGGCATTTTAAGCGAAGGTTACTTTGGGGCGGTTATGGTTATAGAAGCTCCGTAAAAGCGTACGAACAGGTTTCAAAAAAATTAAATGTACCTGTAGTGATACTCGAATTAAAAGATGAAAGATTTTACCATTTGGATACCTGTTTAAGTGTTTTAAATGAGAAATCAGCATTAATATATACCGATGCATTTACCGAAGAGGGTCTTGAAATGATCCATAAACTCTTCGATACTGTGATTGAAGCAACTTCGTATGAGGCAGAAAAACTTTTTGCTGTTAATGCAAGCTGCCCGGATGGGAAAAATGTATTTATCCAACAGGGATGTACTGACGTGAATCAAAAGTTACGGGACGCCAAATTTTCAGTACATGAATTCAGTACCTACGAGTATATCAAAAGTGGCGGCAGTGTATTTTGCATGAAGATGATGCTTTGGTAAACTTATCTTAAAAAGAAAGGGAATCCCGCTTCCGCCGGATCCCCCTTTGTGTGATCAATAAATGGTTAAATCAGTTTAAACGAAGGCCACTGCCATCGGAAGAGTACGCTCCCATATCGGCACTAGGCTGAAGAATGGAAGGTCCGCGTGCACCCGTTAATGTAAATTCTACCTCTACAGGAGTGAAGTTTGTGGTTCCCGCTCCCAGCGCAGGTGAATTTGCCTGAAGTCTGAAATCCCAATTTCCTACCGTATTCATGTCATCGGGTTGATTTTGTCCTAGCTCATAATCTTCCATTGAAAATTTGTCAATGTCGTAATTCACAAATAATGGATTATTCTCACCAACGCCTCCCATTACATCATTTGGTTGCTGTACTGTTTCGGAATCCTGTGGAAGAAATTCGTCCACCAATTCTTGATGCGACCCATAAAGCCAGTTGTAATCGTACTGGATATTTTCTATATCGGAATCATCCAGAATACGAAGGCCGCGCTTATTATTAATTAATAAGTTATTAAAAGCTTTGCCTCTGGCTCCGTTTTCGAAGTTGATGTTGGCTCCGCGGTTTAGGCCTGCTCGTCTATATCCACTATTCAATATTGTATTGTTGTAAACAGCAATATTGGATTGAATCGTGCTTGCGCCATCATCAGATGGTTTAAACGCATTGGTCGCGCCACCTATGGCAATGTTGAAGGCGATATTACCAACTGTTCCTCCTTTGATATTAATAATATCTCCACCATCTTCGCCTACATATTCAAACACATTCCGTACTATGTTGATTTTAGCACCCACCGGGCGATAGAAATCATCTTTCGAACCAAAAACCCAGCTATCTTCCATAATTACTTCGGTTTGAGAGTCAAGAGTCCAGATTCCGTATCGAATACTTCCTGCACGATCTGTTCCGGGTGCACCTTCTCCGCCGAGATACTCAAGACGGGTCCACTTTAAGACAACAGCTCCAGCTCCCTCTTTAGCCTGAAAGCCTCCCCACAAGCCGGCAAAAAGATTTTCACGTGTTCTTAAATTTTCCGGAACTGTGAAAAGGTTAGGGTTCTCCTCTGTTCCCAAACTGAAAAATGAACCTTCAATCGTGAACTCAAAGCCAAATTCATCTTCACCGGCAATTACCGTTACGCCCTCTTCGGCTACAATTTCTTCGCCCGCAGGAATAATTACATCGCCAACCATCGTGTAGGTTCTACCTGAACGCAATGTACCACGTATTTCACCACTTAGTTCAGTGGTATTATCATCTATTGTAGTGATCGTATCTACATTGCCATTGTCATCTCCATTCCCGTCTGTTCCTATTACATTGTCATCTGAACAGGCAGCGAAAGTAAATAACAAGAGTAGTACTGTTAGTAATTTTGAGTATTGTTTATTCATAGCTTTTATTGGATTGTTTGTGATTAAGATTACAGACTTTTATTGAAGGTTGTATTTGATACCGATTAGCCAGGTTTGTTGGAAAAAATCCTGCTGAACCATTGTGGTTTCTGATACGTCAAGATTGGGCGCTTCGCCCGGGTTTGCAGTATTTGGGCGAAGAATATCCGCCTGCATAGGTGTGTTTAAAAGGTTGTTTACTTTAGCATATACCCTAACACCTGTTAAAAGCTGTTGCTCCACAGACAAATCGAGCTGCCAAAACGACCTCTGCCAAATATCGTTTTCGAAATAGGGGGATACGCTAATGATTCTTCGACCGGTAAAGACGCCCGATAGCTGCATGTCTGTTCCCCACTTCTGGTTATTAAAAAGCAATGAAACATTACTAATATGTTTTGACTGTCCTTGTAACGGACGTGTTTGCTGTTCTTGACGTGAGGTTAAGTTTCCATTTTCGTCCCGAAACCTTACGATTTTGGATGTACTTATTTCAGAGTTGGTGAAGGTGTAAAATGCACGAAGCCCAAAGTTTCTGATATATTTTGTTACATCGAATTCGAATCCTGAATTATAAGCTGTGCCAAAATTATTTGGCTGGCGGAAAAGTCTCTGTCCATCTATTGCAAGAGCTGTTTCTATAGGATTTTTAATCTCCTTGAAA
>JBGTFX010000209.1:0-3338 GCA_041747055.1 Balneolaceae bacterium | reverse complement strand
CGGGCCATTGGGCTCCACGTTTCTGATCCGGCTCCCAGTTGTAGAGCTAACGGAACCATCGCCAAAATAGTTGTAAACGCTGTCATCAGAATCGGACGAAGCCTTCGTGTTGCACCATTTGCAATTGCCTGAAGCCGGTCTTGTCCACGTGTTTGAAGGATTTTAATGTAATCGATCATTACAATACCGTTGTTCACCACAATTCCTGTCAGAAGTACCAAACCAACCATTGCCGTAACGCTGATTGGTGTGCTTGTCAACCACAATATCAACAGCACGCCTGTGAGGGCAAGAGGTATTGTTACGATAATGATGAACGGTTCAACCAAACTTTCGAACTGTGAGGCCATTACCATATAGGTTAGAATCCCGGCGATAAGAAATGCGATCATCAAATAATAAAACGATTGTTGCTGATCTTCCGCTGATCCCGCTACCTGGTACCGATATCCCTCCGGCCAGTTTATTCCATTTAATACATTTCGTGCTTCCTCGGTGGCTGTCTGCAAATCAATTCCTGATAAATCTGCTCCCAGTTCTACCATTCGGTCCTGATCAATTCTAAATATGGTTGACGGGCCGGTAAAACGTTCAATTCGCGCCAAGTTTTTAAGCGGCATCCAATCTCCGTTTGGAGTCTGGATTTGAATTTCTTCGAGAGCCGTAGATTGTGCTCGATCAAATGCGGCCAGCTGAACCAGTACTTCAAATTCCACTCCCTGATCAACGAATGTGGTGGCAATATTACCCCTAACTGCATTGCTAACCGCTGTGGCAACTTGTGAGGTAGTCAAACCAACGCGGCTGATACGCTCTCGGTCCATTTGAATTCGTAGCTCCGGCCGCCCCTGGTCTGCCGAGCTAAATACATTTGTGATTCCTTCAATTTCACGTAATCCTGCAACAGCAGAGTTTGACAGCTGCTGTTTTATATCCGGATCAAAACCATAAATCTGAACAATCAAACCCGTTTCTCCATCCGGACTCAGCGGATCTTCTTTTAGTTCCCGAATATTTGCTCCGGGCACATCATCCATAGCCGTAAGCAGCGCAGCCGTAATTTCGAACTGACTTCTGTCTCGTTCATTTACAGGAACCAGCTCAATCCGAACAACACCCTGATTTCCACCGGGATTATCTGCTCCTTCAATTCCTGATTTATCTCCATAATCTGAAACCACAAGACGTGCTTCCGGAACTTCATTTCGAATAATATTTTCAATCTGCTTAATAGATCTCTCTAGTTCAAATAAGTTCACTCCCGGTTCACGCTGTACTTCCAGAACCACTCTATTTTCATCTACATCCGGGAAAAATTCTCCTCCCAAGAGAAAAAAGATGGGTAAACTCGCAAGCAGAAGAAAAAATGCAGCCGCCACAACTAAGCCACTTTTGGGCAAAATCTTCTGTAGTGTTCGTTTGTACGAATTTTCAAGTGATTCAAACATTCTCGTTAATTCCGGGGCTACCCTATTCGAGAAAAATCCTCCTACGTCATTCGTAAGTAATTCATACAGATAGATAAATGGATAAATTAAAAGTAAAATCAGCAACAGTGGTACCGATACAATCCTTTTCCACATGGCTTCTTTTCGCCAATCCATCAGTTGCTTAAAAAGGGTGTCTTTTTTCTTCTGGTCTGATTCTTTTGCCTTATCGGATTCGAACAGGCGCGAGCTCATTACAGGAATCAGGGTGAGTGCTACAAGTACAGACACAATCAGTGCAAAAGATATGGTGAGTGCCAAATCACGAAAAAGAAGCCCTGCAATTCCTGGTACAAACAAGACAGGTAAAAAAACCACAAGCGTGGTAAGCGTACTCATCACAACCGGTGCGGCAACTTCCTGAGCTCCTTTTACCGATGCCACTTTTCCGTTCTCTCCATCTTCTTTAAATCGAAAAATATTTTCAAGAACAACTACAGCATTATCAACAACCAACCCAACGGCAAGGGTAAGTCCTGAAAGTGAAATGATATTCAGGCTCACATCAGCCCAGTGCATAATGCTGAATGTGGTAATTATAGATATAGGAATAGAAATGGCAACAATCAACGAAGAACGCCCACTTCTGAGAAAAATCAACAGCATTAGCATCACCAGAAGTATTGCCTGCATTGCTGTAAATACCAAGTTTCGAATGGATAACTCAATAAAATCGGCTTGGTTTGTGAGTACATCTAGTTCGACTCCCACAGGCAAAATAGATCGGGTCTCTTCAAGGGAATTCATCACTCCGTTTGCGGCATTCACCACATTGCTGTCACTTTGCCGGTAAATATTTATAATCACACCATCCGCCCCCTGAACACGTACATTCCCAATCGGCTGGGAAATTCCGTCCTGTACATCGGCTATATCATCAAGGTAAATTGGGTTACCATCGCGTACCGCAACAATTGTTCTCTTTATTTGCTCAATATTTTGAAAATCACCAATGGTCCGGAGTGAAAATGTGGTTTCTCCCTCCGATAATTCACCGGCCGGAACCTGAATATTTTCATCCCGAAGCCGGTTTGATACGGTGCCGATATCCAAATCAAAAGCACGCATTTGGGCATTGCTGATCTGCACGTTAATCTGGCGGTCTAACCCACCCGCTGTAACGGCTGATGCGACTCCACTAATTCGTTCAAGACGTTGTTCAAGCAGCTGGGTAGAAAGTGTGCGAAGTTCCCTTGGGCTTCTGTTATCAGATGTAAGTGTAAGAACAACAACAGGTTCATCATTGGGATCGTAAGAAAAAACAAGGGGTTGCTCAGCATCCTGAGGCAAGCTGCGGCGTATTTGATCCAAACGCTTACGAACTTCAGTTTCAGCAAAGAAAAGATCCGTTCCCCAACTGAAATTTAATCGAACAACTGTTGCGCCCTGGCTGGAAAGTGATCGTACACGCTGCACACCGGATACACTTCCTACCGCTTCTTCAATCGGCCGAGTGATAAGAGTTTCCATGTCGCCTGGCGCCACTCCATCGTATGTGGTATAAACTGTAATCGTAGGAAAAGAAACATCAGGATAGAGATTCAGCCTTAAATTTGAGAGTCCAAATAAGCCAAAGCCAATGAGTATCAAACTACCCATTAAAAAAGTAATTGGTCGCGAAACCGCAATCTTAGATAGGTTTTTCATCTTTAATTATTGCTGGGTCTTCGACGTTGTTCACTATTTTGGCGAGATTGCTCTAAATTCTCAATCTGTCCCTCGCGAGGATTTTGCGGACTTTGTCCGGCAATTCGAATTCTGCCTCTGTTGCGCAAGTTTGATTGGCCTGTAACAATAATTTTGTCACCAACCTCAAGTCCCTCAAGAACTTCAACCCGTTCTCCTTGTTGA
>JBGTFX010000208.1:0-4395 GCA_041747055.1 Balneolaceae bacterium | reverse complement strand
GTCTTCATCATTGGCAAAGTGGCTTCCTTATCTCGACTGCAACCGGGCGATTAACTATGCCAACCTGCCGTTTTGGGTGTGCGCCACGATGGAAAGCGCAATGCTCGGATATTCACAGGTGAACAGCTTCAATTTCAGGATTCCCGGTGTGCTGAATGCGCTTGGCGTTACCGGAGGCACGCTTACTGCCGCATTTGCAAGTTTGGGCGTATCGGCAGGCAAGGTGATTTATAAGTGGGTACCGAGGGTAAAAATTAATGTTGATATACCCTCTGTTAGTAGGTCGATAGTAAACGATTTTGACAATGACCCATATGCTTATATACAAGCTTCTAGAAGGGCTGTACGATTCTGTGCCTTTTGGAGATCAGAGAATCCTGCACGAATTTGCGCTCAAATAACAACATGGTTTGATTAAAAATAAAATGAACTTTACATTTAAAGATTCTATAGCACAAATTAATTATATTAATAATTAATTTGTTATGATTTTTGAAAAAAATATTATTAAAATAATATTGGTGGTACTGATGGTTTTTGCTTCAAAAATAAGCAATCCGAATGTGCCAAAGATCATAGATTCCAATAGAGTTGAAAATATAATAGCGTTTGCAAAATCTTATGGTATAATCAAGTATTTTTATCCTAACAATTTCTCTAAAATTAATTGGGAGTACATAAACTTAAATGGAGTATGCCTTGCAGAACAAGCGAGTAATGAGGTCGAGTTGATAGCTACCCTTAATCAAGTTTTTAATAGTAGTTATATTCACTTCTCCTCCGATTCTTCTAACGATATTCCAGATTATACTGGTAAAAGTAAATTACTATATTGGAGGCATGTAGGATTTGGATTAAGTGATAGATCTATAATCAAAAATAGACTATTATATTTTTTATACAAAAAATTTGGACCTTATCATAGCAAGCTCGTTAAGAGTAAATCATCTGAAAATATAGATGGTGGCGTATATTGCTATAGAATATCGAATAAAATATATTTATCAATCAGGCATTCACTATCTCTGAAAGAGTTTAGGAAAGAGCGGGGCAAATTTCTAAATGAATACTCAAAAAGATTATATTATTTTTGTGATAATTCAAACAGGTCTATTAAAGTTGCAGCTTTAATTGAAGCATGGAATGCCCTTCTCCATTTCTACCCATACCAAGAATATACATCGCTAAAGGGAGAAGATATGATAAGGGATGCAATTATTGCAATAAATCAGGATTCCTCAAATGAGGTGTTAAATTACCAATTAAGCAGGCTATCATCAAATCTTAATGATGGCCATGCAACGATTTACTACCTTGACTCAAATAAATACTTTCACCCGCCATTTATAGTAGACTGGATTGAAAACCAAGCAGTCATTACACATGTTTACAACGATTCAATGCTCGTTAGTAGAGGCGATATTATTGCGAAAATTGACGGAGTGTTGATGGATTCTGTCATACACCGATATTCCAATACGGTATCTTCCTCAACTGATGACTATAAATTTAAACTTATTATGTACTATATGTTAGTTGGTTCTAAAAACTCTAGTGTCTTACTTGATTTATATAATGGTAAAACTATCAACTCAGTTCTTGTGAAGCGAACTATGATTCATAAGCCAAAAGATGTTATACAACCAATTCGAGAAGTTGATAAAGGCATTTGTTACCTTAACCTATCTAATATAAATCAAAAAACTTTTGACAAATCTATAAATTTACTTAAGTCTTGCAATAGCATTATATTAGATTTCAGAGGAAACTCTTTAATCGGATCCTACATGCTAAGATACTTTTTTAAGGACAGCGTAATGAAGTCCCCTTATTGGCTTCCGCCAATTATTTCTTTCCCAGAAAAAAAAATTGTAGAATATGACACAAGTTATTGGCAAATTTATCCAAATGTCAAAAAATACTTAGGTCATAAGAACATAATTGCCTTGGCTAATGCTAATTCTATTAGCGGAACAGAAACAATACTTAGCATAATTAAACATTATAAAATTGGAGCAATAATCGGATCGAGAACCGCAGGAGCCAATGGCAATGTAGTTAAAATTAAGTTGCCCAATAATTCCTACTTGTATTTTACGGGGATGCGAGTCTTAACCCAAGACATGAAAGACTTATATGGAAATGGTATTACTCCTGATATTGAAATAACTCCTACCATTAATGGAGTAAAACTCGGGCTGGATGAGTTGTTAGAATACGCAATACAATATGCAAAAAGAAAAGCAGAATAATAAGTAAAACCAATGCGATGGGAAAACATCTGTAGAGGATTAAAATATCAAGAACTAATCAAAGAGAGAATAATTGCTATCGCTCACGAAATTGATGAAATTGATATAAGCAAAAGTACTTCGCCTTTTTCTTTGTTTACGGGTTATTTAGGTATAGTTATATTTTACACTTATCTGTCCAAAGAAATGTTACAAGAAAAAGCTACGCAAAATGCGATTAATTATCTTAACAAAAGTATTAATATTTTAGGAAAAATGGAACACATAAATTATTCATTTAGTGAAGGGTTTTCAGGAGTAAAATGGTCGTTAAAATTTTTACAAGATGAAGGATTAATTGCATCACAACAAGATGTAAATGAAAGCATTATAGACTTACATAATATTGATGATATTAATTTAACAAAAAGCTATGACTACTTATATGGCGGATTAAGCAGTTGCCTAACTGCTATAGCATATATCAGCAATAAAAATTCGGTAAAATATCTGACCAATATTGTCGCAAAACTTTATGAAATAGCAGATAAAAAATATACTAATGAGTACTCTTGGGTTTCATATGACCACAATGGTTTAATTCCCCAATATAATTTAGGTTTATCACATGGAATACCCAGTATTATATCAATTATATGTTTAATATATGAATGTGGTATACAAAAGCGATTATGTTTGAACCTTTTAAATGGAGCGATAAATTGGATTTTGAAACATAAACATTCGGATGATAGTTTATCTATGTTTCCAACTGCAATCCCTAAAGACCAAAGCACAACTCAATCCAGATCGAGCCGTCTTGGCTGGTGTTATGGCGACCTAGGCATTGCAAGAAGCCTTTGGTTGGCAGGAAAAGTCACTAATAACAATACTTGGAAAGACGAAGCAGTTAAGATCATGTTACATGCCTCGATTAGGAAAAATCTTAATGAAAATATTGTTCTAGATGCGGGACTTTGTCATGGTTCAGTCGGAATAGCACATATATTTAATCGTTTCTATCAAGACACTCAAATTGAAACATTTAAAGAGACATCTCTATATTGGTATAAAGTAACACTTGATTTTGCTCAGTTCAGAGATGGTATCGGAGGCTATAAAATATATCTATCAAGTGAAATGAAAGAAGAAAATGGTAAATGGATTAACTCGTCTGATTTTATAGATGGCTCTACGGGCATTGGGTTGGCTTTACTCGCAGCAGTGAGCGATATAGAGCCTAAATGGGACCGTTGCCTGCTTTTGTCATAATTGAATGAAAAGGAAATGTCCGGTATTCATACTTTTCAAACAGCTATTATCCGCTCACCTCTGCTATCCTACAGCCAATCTGTACATTCTGTTTTTGATGAGTTGGTTTTACAGAAAATAGCAGATAACCCTGTTTTGATTGAGGCGCTTTATCTTTCTTCTCCTTCGCTTTACAATGAATTGCTGCAACAAAGCAGCCTGATAGCAGTTGAAAGAGATAAGCTGCATGCTGCGCTTGTGCGCTATGGAATCCGGGCGGCCACCCGCCCCACGCCTTATGGTATTTTTGCAGGCTGCAATCCTGCCGCATTAGGAGATTCAACTTTAATAGAGTTAAGCGCAACGCTGCATTACAAAAAGAACATCCAGCTTGATATGCACTTCTTGGGCGCAATCGAGCACGAAGCGATTAAAATCCCTGCAATTCGAAACTACCTGCTATTTTCTCCCAACAATTCCATTTACAGGCTTGGCAGCCAATTTCGCTACGTTCAGTATAGCCGGAAAGATGATAGAAAAAAATATCATATCGCAGCGGTTGGCTACGATGAATCGTTCAGCCGAATATTCGACCTTTCAAAAAATGGCATCACTTTAAATGATTTAGCCAACACGCTTGCAGCGCAAAGCGGGCAAACAACTGAAGAACTGATGCGCTACCTCGACTCATTGGTGGAGGCGCAGCTTTTGGTAAGCGAGCTTGAACCCCTCATTACAGGCGCAGACCCGCTTGATTCTTTGCGCAAAACGCGTGTGACTTGAACAACTGTCGTGAGACAGTTGGTGCTTTAAAACAGATGAGAGCAGGTCTCTCGGTGACGATTTTCAGGAATAGTTACCAAACCACCTTATGCTGCATCAATAGGAAACTAAGATGTGGTGAGCGATAAGG
>JBGTFX010000207.1:0-1626 GCA_041747055.1 Balneolaceae bacterium | reverse complement strand
CCCGAATGATACCTTTGTTGAACAGTTGATATTGAGTGCAGATGCCGTTCTTGAAGAACTGCAGCGAAGGGGAGTGGGAGACCCGGATCGTGCAGCAGTTGGTGGCCACAGTTATGGTGCATTTATGACTGCTAACTTACTGGCTCATTCCAGAATATTTAAAGCAGGAATTGCACGAAGTGGAGCCTATAACCGTACGTTAACACCCTTTGGATTTCAGGCTGAACCACGAAATTTCTGGGATGCCTCCGATATATACTTAAACATGTCTCCATTTATGCAGGCAGATGGAATTAAAGATCCAATTCTGTTCATACACGGTGCTAATGATAATAACTCCGGCACATTTCCAATGCAAAGCGAGCGAATGTATGCAGCCGTTAGCGGCCTTGGAGGTACGGCCCGATTGGTGATGTTGCCTGAAGAAAGTCATGGCTACCGATCAAGGGAATCTGTACTGCACATGCTTTATGAGCAATCGGAATGGATCAATCGATATGTTAAAAATTCAGCAGAGATAAGTTCGAAATAGTAATAAAGTAATAGTTCAAAAGTTAAAAAAGAGCTCATGAAATCAATTCATGCGCTCTTTTTTTTGCTGCAATTTCTTAGAATTGATAAATGAGTTGAATAAAATTTACAAACCTCACAAATTCCTTCTTTTGTCCTTTTTTGCTCGCCCGCGAAGTATGTCTTTGCAAGAACAGCGCTCAGTTTGGTTTAGCTTGGTATTCCACCTCACCCTCGTTCCCTCTCCTGAAGGAGAGGGAGGTAAATACCGACAAAGAAAAGAACTCCTCGTTCCGGTATTTACACTCAAACTTTGAAGTAGTTCATATGCTCTCGAATTATTTATGATTAATGTTTCAAAGGTGACGGACTAACTTCCCCTCTTGAGAGGGGATTGAGGGGTGTGTTTGATGGGGTAGCATCTTCTCAAAAGTATTTACCTAATAGATTCGTACCCACCGATAATTCCTTTTTTCGACATCACAATCTGCCACAACTGCATTTTTCTCACTCGAAATGATCCTGCAGCTGAAAGTAAAAAGAAGCGCCACATTCGATAGAAAGTTTCGTCGTAACGATCTGAAAGCTGATCCCAACCTGCTTCAAAATTTTCATTCCATGCCATTGTTGTAGGGTCATAGTCCTGACCAAAATTATGCCAGTCCTCCATCACAAAAAGACGCTCTGTAGCTTCGCCAATCTGTTTAATTGACGGCACCACACTATTTGGGAAAATATATTTTTCTGTAAACGGATCTGTAGATTTATCTGAAAAAATATTACCGATAGTATGCAACAAAAGCAGTCCATCATCTTTCAGGCAACGGTCAGCAACTTCAAAAAAGGTACGATAGTTTTTTGGGCCTACATGTTCGAACATTCCAAGGGAAACCACGTGATCGAATTTCTCATTAACATTGCGGTAATCTTGCAGCCGTATCTCAACAGGCAACCCTTTACATAGTTCTCGACCGAGTTCTGCCTGTTCTTTTGAAACGGTAACTCCTACTGATTCAGCACCATAATTTTCAGCGGCGTATTTCATAAAACTTCCCCACCCACAACCAATATCGAGCACTTTTTGTCCCGGTTGTAAATTAATTTTTCGGCATATGA
>JBGTFX010000206.1:0-3190 GCA_041747055.1 Balneolaceae bacterium | reverse complement strand
CGACGAACACGACAATCCCGCCGACATCACAGAAGCCGCTCTTCAGTTTGGCGTGAACCTTTTGGTGTACGTGTTTAACTCTCCTTAGGTGGAGTTGATTAGAGATACAGTTAATTAGGTATACAGAGAGACAGGAGAAAGTTTCCCCTCCTTTTTAAGGAGGGGATTAAGGGGTGGTTAAAACCTGAATCATTTTGGGAATTCATTGAAACATAAATTCCACCGTGACCGCCGTGAATTCGCTGTGTCGCTGTGGTTAAAAACTACTTTAAAGAAACCACCTCTGGTCCTTTATAAAAAAGGAGGGGGTGATAATCACATTTTGGAAAATCAAATCAACGCTCATCATCATCCCCCACTCACTGCGTTCGCCGCCCTCTTCCGTCGGTGGTCGGACATTGTCAAAGGGGGACATTTTAAATCTTAGAAAAATAAGCCGGCACAGGAACATCAAGCATGGTTTTTAGTCCCGGTGTGGTTTTGGTGATGGATCGAATGGCATTTACCGTAATAGCACACGTTGCTATATCGCCATTGACTCCGCCCTCAATTTCTGTGGTCAGGTTTGGAAATCCTTTAATGGTGATTCTGTCATACGATTTTTTTTCACCCACCGCAGCACGAAAGACCAATTTGATCACTTCCTTATCACCCACATATCCCGTGCCCACTTGTTGTACACCCGCAGGCAGGCCTTTTTCAATCGGCTTATAACCGTTGGTTATTTTTGATGAGGCAAGCACAGGTTCTAATGTTTCGCCATTTTTATCGAGATTCCAACCCATCGCTGCGGCTATCAAATCTACAGACTCCGGCAGTCCAACGTGGCGAAGTGTTCCGTTCGCTTTTTTCCCCTGAAACTCCTCTGCCGTTAATCCCGCACCAATTTTTTGTTGAAAAGGAATTCGACGCACAGATGCATCCTGAACCCGCTCAACCGTAATATGATCCACACGCTGATTTATAGAGGTGAACGCTGCGGCAAGGTAATCCATCAAAAATCCCGGATTTACTCCCGTTCCCAGGCAGGCTACTTTATTTTTGATACAGATATCATGAATTTCTTTCGACGCTTCAGGATGTTGCTCCCACGGATAAGAAAGCTCTTCGCAAGTTGATACAATCTGAAGTCCAAACTGAGCGGCTTCTTTCACCTGACCCACCAGCTTATCAATCGAAGAAACTGTAGTCAAAACGGCGACTTCCGGTTTAGTGCCGGCTTTTTCAATCGCCTCTGCAATCGATGATGAAATCGTGACTCCCATTGGTTTTTTATCTAGAAGCTCACCAATATCTTTTCCGGCTAAGTCAGGATTCAAATCAACAGCACCAATCACTTCAATTCCGTCCCGTTCAACGGCGTATTGTAAAACCTGTTTGCCAAGAGCACCAATTCCTATCTGTATAACTTTAATCATGTGTCGGGTGTTTATGTGCTGTTTAAAGAATAAATTAGCCTGAACGTAAAGAGCAGGAGTTACTTAAAAGATAAAGATAGGCAGAATAATGTTTCATTCTAAGTATACAGACAGAAATTGGAAGCGGTTTCACAACCCTTTCTGGGGGCGTTAAAATCAGCGGAAAGCAAGCGACTTATTTTTTAGCTAACTCACGCAGGAAAGCCTCAAATTGTGGAGTATCATACTTTGCAAGCCCCTCTTTTCTAAAAGCCAGCTTTCCATCCGGGGTAATGACATACGTGGTAGGAACAACCGAACTTTCATAAGCTCCGGGTGCCCGGTTCCTATAGTGATAAACTGGCATAGAGTAGTTACGGTTGCTCATAAACTCCTTCGCTTTTTCGAACTCTTCATCAACGGAAACGAGCAGAAACGTGACATTGTCATCGTCATTAAATTCATTGTAGAGGGAGTAAATAGAAGGCATTTCAGCTATACAAGGCGGGCACCACGTCGCCCAAATATTCATAAAAATAACATCCCCCTCATACTGTTTTAAAGACTGAACCAGCGCATCTTCATCTGCAAAATAGAACTCACGGCTTGCATCGGGAAAATTTTCCATCTCACCGGGAATAGATGGCGTGATGAGTCCTGTAGCTAATAATCCCCGCTGCATGGTGCCGATTACCTGCGTATGTAATCCGGTAAAGTAGAGAAAGGCAAAAATGCCAATAAGCACACCCCACTCTATAATGGACCGTTTTCGGCTACTCTTTTTTTCTTCGGTGTTCATGGAAATTTTAACTAAATATCAGTTGGGTACGGTTCGTTTAAGTCAAATACCGCACGAAATCGGAGTTCATTATTTAAGTATAACGAATAAATATACTGCATATCATCCGGCAAAATTTTCACTGACCATTTGTTGGCCGCTCTGGCAGGACGATTCTCAATCGTGCTTTCATCAGCCGGGAAAAATTGCACGGTTTCATCACCGGTAGAATTTGCCCGGCCGCCATACATATTATCCTCCTGTTCGGTACCATCGGGATTTCGGTGATCATGTGCCAAATGCAAACCATTGTCCGAAAGCGAAAAAATCCAGGTGCGAGATCGATCTTCATCAACATAAAACGGGATACGAAAATTACTGGCGCTGCACCCATCAATCACCATAATCATTTCAGGATCCTGCAATACATGGTCCCCATCACCAAGAGATATAAACTGAGTTTCACCACGATATGCGTGGCCGCAAAATTCCTGTATCTGTTTGATGAATTCTGCCTGATTGGCACGTTGCTGTAGCTCGGTTTCTGAATTTGCGCACTGCATCAAAAATAGAGTGAGAACGAAAGGAGAAAGTATTTTTAAACTATTCATAAAATGTCATTACAGTTTACTCAGCAGCGTGGAACGATTTGATATAAATATTCAGTATTCTTTCGTGTGTAAAACTACAAGCTTTAAATATCAAAAGAATGGATTATAAAAAGAAATGGTGGAAGCATTCTGTTGCGGGGTAAAACCTTAATAGGACTTGGTTTGAATTTTGTTGCGGAGGCCACGTAGCGCAGGTCGCTGACCTGCAAGGGAAAGATATCGTAAAAAGCCGGGACATTGAATTGAGAATAAATAATCTAACATATATATGGCCTCCAATGTCAAGTGGCAATAGTTCTCCCTGGCAAGAAAATTAACATTTACTTGCTTTGCCGGTTTCGACACGTTTTCAATGACGTTGTACTACAGGCAGTTTTCAATTTCGGTTTTGCAGTTCATCTGAC
>JBGTFX010000205.1:0-4198 GCA_041747055.1 Balneolaceae bacterium | reverse complement strand
CCATGGAAGATGGTGAAGTGATTACTGCTGATGAAAATTACATTCGCGAAAGTATCCTTGAACCCAATTTAAAAATTACCGAAGGGTACGACCCCGTAATGCCTTCTTATCAAGGTACTATTTCGGATCGCCAGATTGACGATATCATCGAGTATATAAAAACATTAGATTAAAGATATGCCCACTTCAGAAACACCAAAAAGTATACGTAAGCTACAAGTAAAGCGCTTTAAACCGGAAGAGTACCCTAAGAAGCATTATCTTAACTCCGAAACAGGAATTTGGAACTGGATGACTACCGTTGATCACAAAAAGATTGGATTGATGTACCTGGCATCCGTCGCGATCTTCTTTTTGGTAGGTGGCCTTCTTGCATTATTGATCCGAACTGAACTGCTGACTCCTGCTCGAACATTCATCGATGCAGATGTCTATAATCAGGTCTTTACGCTCCATGGCGCAATCATGATCTTTTTCTTCCTGATTCCGTCGGTACCTGCTGCACTGGGTAACTTCATATTGCCACTACAACTTGGAGCTAAAGATGTTGCCTTTCCAAGATTAAACCTTGCAAGTTTTTATATCTATACTATTGGGGCAATCTTTACCCTAATTGCTATTTTTACCGGTGGTGTTGACACAGGATGGACTTTTTATACTCCATACAGTGCGCAAACCGGTGGTAATGTATTGATGATGACTCTTGGGATATTTATTCTTGGTTTTTCATCTATTCTAACGGGTGTAAACTTTATTGTAACTATTCACAAAATGCGTGCTCCGGGTTTAACCTGGAATAAATTGCCTCTTAATTTGTGGGCACTTTATGCAACAAGTTTAATCCAGGTATTGGCTACTCCTGTTCTTGCAATCACCGTGCTGCTGTTATCCATGGAGAGAGTGTTGGGCATTGGAATTTTTGACCCTGCTCTTGGTGGAGATCCGGTTCTTTATCAGCATTTCTTTTGGTTCTACTCCCACCCTGCTGTATACATTATGATTGTACCGGGATTTGGTATTATCAGTGAAGTAATTTCCACCTTCTCCAGAAAAACTATCTTTGGATATTGGGCTATCGCTCTATCCTCACTTGCTATCGCATTTATTGGGTTTCTTGTTTGGGGACACCACATGTTTACCGCCGGACAGTCATCACTGGCAAACATGGTATTTTCTTTCCTAACCTTCCTTGTAGGTATTCCAACAGGTATTAAGATTTTTAACTGGTTGGCTACTATGTACAAAGGTTCTATAGATATGAAAGCCCCTATGTTATATGCAATGGTTTTCCTCTTCTTATTTACCATAGGAGGATTTACAGGGATTATGCTTGGGTCACTCGCGGTAGATATTCACCTGCACGATACCTATTACGTAGTTGCCCACTTCCATTATGTGATGATGGGTGGTATGGTAATGGCATTCTTTGCAGGCCTTCACTACTGGTGGCCAAAAATGTTCGGGAAAATGTACAACGAATTATGGGCACGAGTAGCTTGTGTACTTGTATTTATTGGATTTAATATGACCTTTCTCCCACAATTTGTGATGGGTTCACAGGGAATGCCAAGACGGTACTTCAATTATATAGATCAATTCCAGCCATTTCACCAACTTTCTACCTTGGGAGCTTATACGATGTTTGTCGGGTTTTTAATCATGGCTGCATATCTGATTCATTCTCTCGTAAAAGGAAAAGAAGCACCTGCTAATCCATGGGGTAGCCGTGCACTGGAATGGCAAACAACTTCACCCGCTCCACTACACAACTTTGATCATACACCGGTAATAATCAATGGATCTTATGACTATCATAAACCAATGTCAGAATTCCAGTTGGGGATTGCCGATTCACATCATGATCCACTTGACGAACACCATGGCGATCAACCAGTGGACATTCAAACAGAAACTACCGCTTAAAAGCATAAAACTACGTAAAGAACATGTCTGAACCTTCTGCAGTTGAAGAAAGACCCTCTCATCTACAGCATCATTTTGTTGATTCCGATCAGCAATTTGATTCTGCAAAAATGGGAATGTGGGTATTTTTAGTCACAGAGATTTTATTTTTTGGAGGCTTATTTGCAGCCTACATTGTTTACCGATCCTGGTATCCCGAACTTTTCCTAATGGCATCCACAGAATTGGATACTTTTTGGGGAGCCGTTAATACTGCTGTTCTAATCGGTAGTTCACTCACTGTTGCTATGGCAATTCGCTCAGCTCAGCTGAATCAGATTAAAGGACTCATAATCAACTTATGGATTACTATTAGCCTTGCCTTTGTGTTTATGGTGATTAAGTACTTTGAGTATATTCATAAGTTTGAGAAAGGAATTTTTCCCGGAGAATACTACACGTACGAAGGTATTGCCCATGAGAAGGCAAATATTTTCTTTAGTATCTACTACATGATGACGGGGCTCCACGGTATTCACGTTATAATTGGTATTGGACTAATGATTTGGCTTGTTGTAAAAGCTAAAAAAGGCGTCTTTAGCAGCAAATACTACACACCGGTTGAAATTACAGGACTCTATTGGCACCTTGTGGATGTTATTTGGATTTTCCTTTTCCCTCTACTTTACCTCATTGACTAAAACGAAAATATTATATACACATGAGTAACCATCATATTTCTTCCGCTAAATTTCTTTGGGGTGTCGGTATTTCCCTATTTATTCTTACAATTATAACTGTAGCAGTTACCTGGATCGAAATACCGGAACCATGGAATGTATTTGTGGCAATTGCGATAGCGGCAGTTAAAGCGGGTATAGTAGTCACCTTTTTTATGAACCTTTACTGGGACTCATTGTTCAACACAATGTTGCTCATAATGGGTATTGTATTTTTTATTTTATTAATAGGAATAACCCTGTTAGACACTTTGTTTAGAATTGATCCTGTACCACTCTTTTAAGTAAACTGACTCTTTTCCAAAAGCCGATTTCTCAAACGAAGTCGGCTTTTTTTGTTTACATTTATAACCAACGTTAAACAGAAATTTCCCTTATGTCAGTTAAACCGATTGTTATTGGTGATTTAGAACTTTACAAGATTGAAACCGGCCGTTTTAAACTAGATGGCGGTGCTATGTTTGGAGTAGTGCCTAAAACCCTTTGGAACAAAAAAATTGAAGCGGACGAAACGAACCGTATTCCGATGGCTACCAGGTGTCTGTTAATTAAATCGAATAAAACGGGGAAGATCTATCTTGTAGATAATGGATGTGGAAATAAGTTTAATGAAAAAATGTCCTCCATTTATTCACTGGATTACGATCATAGTGAAATACACCGATCATTAGCTTCGCTAAATCTTACTGCCAATGATATTACCGATATTATCTTCACTCATCTCCATTTCGATCACTGCGGTGGAACTACTGAATATGATAAAAATGGTGAGTTGAAGCACTGCTTTCCAAATGCTACATACCATGTTAACGAAAGACACTGGCAAACAGCCATCAATCCAAACGCCAGAGAGAAAGCCAGTTTTTTACCGGAAAATATCAACCCAATTAAAGAGAGTGATCAGTTAAATCTAGTTCCTGATCGACACAAATTTGAGGAAGGTTTAACAACAATTTCTGCTGACGGCCACACAATCGGTCAGCAACTGCCATTTATTTATGATGATAAAAGATCTCTAATTTATACTGCAGATTTACTTCCGACTTTAGCACATGTGCCACTGCCTTGGGTAATGGGTTATGATATGCATCCGCTTCAAACTCTAAAAGAGAAACAGCTATTTTTAAAAGATGCTGCCAGAAAAAGCTGGTATCTCTATCTTGAACATGATGCAGATCATGAAGTAATTCGGATCAATGATCAAGAAGGAAAATTTAGTGTCAGAGATCACTTTTTATTTGAGGATCTCGCATAATTTACTTCTAATTATGAAGTTATAGGTTCTGTAATCGACTTTATTTATAAATTCATTTCACCCGTTGGTTTAAACCCTTGATGACAGATAAGAATAAACATATCTCTGCTCTGATCAGCTCCATTGAGGAGAGATATAAAAGGATTCATAAAAAATCCATCTATTCAGCTGCTCTTATTTTCTGTTCATTTATTTTGATAGGTGTACTTATACTTCAATTCGTAGAATCAGCCAATTACTTGCCATCATCTGTAAAAACAATGTCGGTTGGTTTGATTATTTTTATATCAGGATTTTTTAC
>JBGTFX010000204.1:0-2444 GCA_041747055.1 Balneolaceae bacterium | reverse complement strand
CAAAAGGCTTTGAACTGGCTTTTGGAAAAACTTTTTCAGTAATAGGTATTGTCATTGGAATCTGGCTGCTTTATTCTTCCAATCATTCTGATTTTATAGATGTGATTATCGCCATTTTGATAGGAATCATTTTATATTTTCTTTTTAAATTGAAGTCAAAATAGATGAAAGGATTAAAACCAAAATAAGAGTATGTAGTTGTATTACATCTTTAAAAGGTAAATAAGCATAAATACATAAAGTATCGATAAATACTATGAGACAAATAAACTGATGAAGAAAATTTTATTCAATTATTATGTTAAAGATCTGCTTAATTCTATTGAGCAGAATCTTTTAAACTACCAAAAAAAAGGGTTGCCTGAGAGTCTTCATCATTTAAGATTGGATTTAAAAAATCTTAATGCCATATTATCCTTTTCGCAAAATGTATATCAAAAAAAATATGATGCAAATGCTTTAAAGCCATTATTTGATGATGCAGGAAAAATTCGGGAAATTCAGATGAGTATGCAAATACTTGCTTCCATTCCACAGTCTCGGGTCAGACTCATGAATAAGCTAAAAAAGAAAGAAAATAATCTTTCACTAAAATTTATTCAAAATATTTCGAAATATATCAGACGAATTAGGAATTTTTGTAAAAATGTTTGTCTGCCTGAAAAATTGCCAGATGTAAAAATCATCAAAAAATATTTTAATGACTAGTCCTAAATAGACGATACAGATTTTAGGATAAAAATAATACATTTAAGCAGATGTCAAATTATTTTGATATCTGTTTTTTTGTTTATAGGATTTTATAGGTATTGAATTTTGATTGTGCATTTGGTATGGTGTTAGGTAATTACAGGAATAGTGTGGTCTTTTTTCATTATATATCTCAATACTTTCTTTGACCATTTGCTCCATTACATGTAGATTCATGGGGTGAGTTTCTAACAGAAATTCGTTCTTAATAATACCATTGATTCTCTCTGCAATAGCATTTGAGTAAGGATCATATTTTTCCGTCATACTGCATTTTATATTATTATCCATTAGTATTTCTTGATAATCATCTGAGCAATATTGAATGCCTTTATCTGAATGGTGTATCAGGTCGTTATCCTTATATTTCCTGCCTTTAATAGCCATTTGTAAAGCCTGAATACTACTTGAAGCGTTCAAATTATTTGAGACTTTGTATCCTACTATTTTCTTTGAATATGCATCAGTAATTAAGCTCAAATACAAATGATTTGATCTTGTTCCTAAATACGTAATATCTGACACCCATACCTGTTCTGGTCTTTTGATAATCAAATCTTGTATTAAGTCTCTGTGTTTACGGAATCTATGATGCGTATTGGTCGTGATTAAATAATTTCGTTTTGGCTCTATGAGTAAATGATTAGCACTAAGGATTTGAAAAAGTTTATCCCTGCCGATATTCAATGCCTTTAGTTCAGGCTCAAGAATATGATATAACTTCCTAGTACCTATTCTTGGCATTTTCATTCTTATTGCCCTTACCATGCATATGACTTGGTCCACTTTTATGCCATTCCTCCTTTTAGATTTCATTTTCCTATAAAATACCTGTCTATCTACCCCGAACAATCTACAAGCATTGATAATACTATCATTATTCTTTACTTTGTAATTACTGATTGTCCGGGCAAGGAGTTTTTTCTTATCGGAATATTATACTCTTTCTCTGCCAGCTCTATCATCATATCAAAAATGATTGACTTTTTATCAGCATTCTCTACCTGCTTTTCTAAAAATTTCTTTTGCTTTTCAAGGAGCTTGACCTTCTGTTCAAGTTCCATAATACGTTGTTCTGGACTCTTAGACATTTGATTTGGTGTTTGATTTAACCAGTCAAATTTACCATATTTTCTAAGCCAATTCAAAGTAGTGCCGTGAGATTGTATTCCATACTTTCGTAAACTACCTTTAATTGATAGTTCTCCTCGTTCAATCTCGGTTACAACTTGAAGCTTAAAAGATAGCGAGTAATCCTTTTGTGTCCTCTTAATGTGTTGATTTTCTTTTTCTTGCATAACGATACTTTTTTTGTGTATCGCTATTTCAGGACTAGACAATGTCATAAAAAGAAAAAAGCCCCCACAATACGTAAGGGGCTGGATAGACCGGACCATCTGTCGGGTTTATCTTTATAACATTGTTAACAAACTTCAATTTACTAATTATTCTATCACTATTAATTATCTAAATTAATACAAATTTCATGCCAGAATCTAGAATTCTAGCCAATTGTCGTTTTAGTAATTGTAATATTTATTAATGAAATTTTTTGATCTGATAAATTCTTTAATTTTGACTTTTGAACAAAATAGGCATTGATTTCTTTTTTGACTGAACTATGAAGTGGCTTAGATGATAATACAGAATAGCAGATACCAGAAATCAGGTCATTTACTTGAATCAATACATTG
>JBGTFX010000203.1:0-1844 GCA_041747055.1 Balneolaceae bacterium | reverse complement strand
ATGTGGAAATGAAGGTTGGATTATAAGAAATTTAGCGCTCAATCTTTGACTAAAAGCATTGGTAGTTTAAGCTTTAGTAAGTGTTCTGCTATCCTGTCTTAATAAGTAATTATTGAATGAGAGCGTTTCAAAAATCTTTCTACTTTCTTTTTTCATAAATATAAAAGTCAGAGTGTGAGCCTTTGTTTTTTTGATAATGCTCAATAGGATATCTATTGGGTATGTGTTCACTCATTTTCCATTCCGGTTTACAGCGAGCAACCCATTTTGTAAACTTTCTATTTTTGATGTGAGCACCATCAAAAATAGAGTTGGAATTGGTGTTTGATGAATAGATAATGACATATTTGTCGGCAGAATCGAACAGCCGGTTCATATATTCTTTGTAAATACGGTCTTCAATAAGGTGATAAATCACATCAAGTGATAATGTGAGATCTGCTGTTTCCCCATCGAATTCATTCATCATTTTAAACGATTTCAATTCATCATCAGCAAACAATTTGCGGCATTTTTTAATCACTTCCGGGCTGATATCAAACCCAAGGTAATTGGGGATTTCATAGAGTTTAAGTTGATTTCCGTCGCCACAACCGTATTCAATAATGCTGTTAATCTCCTTTTCAGCCACAAACTTATTTATTATCTCTGCTTTAAATTTTGCCAGTTTATTATAGGATCCCATACCCGATCTGCCACCACATTGATATCGTTCTATCCAATAGAGCTTAGAGTTATTGAATACATAAGGAAGGGTCAGCCAAACACGATATATTTTACTGATAACCGAATTGATAAACGGAATCTTTTTAATTGAATTTTTCATTGTTTTCTCTCTAGTGAACAATGTTTGTTAAAACCGATGAACGATAACGGGTAATAATAACCCTTTTTAAAATGTATCAGAGAAAAGGATAAAATCAAGAAGATTGTGAGAACGTGTTCTTTTTCCGTTGAATTAATAGATCTCTTACTATCTATTTTATATAGCCTATTTTCTTTAGCTCCGCAGCAATGTCTCCTTCCAGTTTATAGCACTGTTGGTTATGAAGCATATATCCTTTCGTTGCTATCTTGCTAATATAACGATGAAGATGATCTGTAAGCAGTATTCCCTTTCCTTTCCGTGCTTCAACTTCTAACAGCTGAATTATTTGGTCTGCAATGTATGGCTCAACTCCTGTGAATGGTTCATCCAAAAGAATGTATTTTCTGTTGAGGCTTAATAATAGGAGAACTTCAAGAAGTCGTTTTTCACCACCGGAAAGGGTATTAACTTTTTGATGTGAATGGGCTTTAAGAAAAGAATTCGTTAGCAAATTGTCTGCTGAAGGAAACGAGTTTATCAAACGTTTAACAGTTATATCTGGTGGCAGCATAGAGTTCTGAGGTAAATAACCAATTTTCTTAAAGCGCAGTTTAAGAGATTTTTTATGAATACGAATTCCATCAACAATAGTAAGTCCGCTATTTGCTCTCAACTGACCGGCAGCCACTTTTAACAGGGTAGATTTGCCTGCTCCATTAAGTCCAATGATGGCAGTAATTTCTCCGGGGAAAAGTTCTAAGTAAGCACCGGATAGAATTTTTAGTCCCGGTACTTCAAAGAAAATGCTATCTAATTGTAAGGATGATGATTTCTTCAAATCAGAGGCTTAAGGATGAAAAAAATTAATTGAAAGCAAAAGTATAGCCCCGTAAAAAGCAGTGTTTTTGAATACCTTAAATTGTCAGAGATAGGCCAAATGTTTCTTTTTTTAAAATCATCATAGGTATATAGCCCGCCAAAATTTCCGCCACAAAAGAAACCTCTCGAGAGTAGATAGGAAACATCAGCAAAATAG
>JBGTFX010000202.1:0-5538 GCA_041747055.1 Balneolaceae bacterium | reverse complement strand
GGACCACGCCAGCTACCTGCAAACCACACTTTCTTATTCAAGAGAAGGAATTAAGGACAGAGTATTTGAAATGGAAGAATCCGGTGCCTCTGACCGACTTCTGAATTTTGACAGCAGACTGATGAAATCGGCCTACCGCTCTTCCATTAATTGGAACCGAAGACTAAGCAGCCACCACAATGTACAAGCCGGCATTCAATACTCTCTTTACGATTTTGATTATAACCAAAGTCAGCTTTTGAGCGATAATACGCGCAATACATCTTTCGATTTCCGTGAGCAGTCCGGGTTAGTCAATAATTTCATAAGCTGGCGATACCGGGTAAATCCGGATGTGACGATCGTAACCGGCCTGCACAATACAAATGTACTGCTTACCGGTGAACACACTTTTGAACCCCGTATAGCAGCATCCTGGCAGTTGAATCCTTCATCTGCCATTAATGCCGGTTATGGAAATCACAGCACCATGGAAAGCATCCATCATTATTTCACCAGAATTGAAGACGAAAACGGATTTATTACAGAACCGAATCGCTCATTGGGGTTACTCAGAGCGCATCATTACGTACTGGGCTACTCGCAGCATCTGGGCAGAAATTTAATGGCACATCTAAATTTTTATTATCAGGACTTATACAATTTGCCCGTTGAGAATGATGAATCGAGTATTTTCGCTACCATAAACGAAGGCCTGGATTTCAGGCAAGCCGACCTGGTAAACAAAGGCACCGGACGTAATTTCGGAGCAGAAATTACGATTGAACGCTTCTTCACCGACAGCTACTACTTTTTAATTAATGCATCTCTTTTTCAGTCGAAATATACTGCGCTGGATGGTATAGAACGTAACACGAAATTCAATTCCAATTACATTGCAAATATTCTGGCCGGGAAAGAATTTACCGGCTGGGGCAGAAAAGGGAATCAAATATTTGGTATAAATACGAAAACCTTTATTGGTGGCGGCCCTAAAATAATTCCCTTGCTACGGGATCAGCAGGACAATTTGGCCGTGGAACCTGAAAATAATTTATTCCGGGATTTCGGAAAAGCCTACGAACAGAGCCTTGATGACCTATATTCAGTCACCATTTTCCTAAGCTATAAATGGAACAAGCCAAGCGCTGTTCATGAATTGTTTCTGGATTTGGTAAATGTAACCAACAAACGGGGGCGTTTGTCAGAATTCTACGATGAAAACGAACCAGGTGGAGTGGGCTTTATCACCCAACCCTTCTTTTTCCCAAACCTGATGTACAGGGTTTATTTTTAGATGATTAATCAATGTTAGACAATCAGTTATAAATACTTCAAAAATCCCAAAACCTTTGTCACCTAAAAAACGTAGAAATCAAAAAGTAGAAATCAAAAAAACGAATATTTAATGTTAAATAAATCTTCAAATTCAAGAACGGGATATAAGTGCCGAGCTGTATTTATTTTTATTTATATAATTTTGAGTCCGGTTATCTCCATAGCTCAACAAGAAGTCAACTCAGCCGACATCTATCACATACAGAACCCGGTGTACATTCCAACTCAGAGCGGTATTGATATATCTGCAATTATTGTTCGGAAAAAAACGAATGAGGAACCGTTGCCGGTCGTGCTCTTTTATACAACATACCATCAGGGTGAAGGCGACTCCTTTTTTGCAAAGCTTGCGGCAGATCGGGGCTATGTTGGTATTGTTGCATATACCCGGGGTATTCGAACTGATATAGAGCATTATAAACCCTACGAAAATGAACAGGCTGATATTTATGATATCATTGACTGGGCCAGCAAACAAGAATGGAGTAATGGTGAAGTAGGAATGTTTGGTGGGAGTTATACCGGATATTCACAATGGGCTGCTGCAAAAGATCTTCATCCCGCTTTGAAAACCATTGTTCCGCAGGTAGCTATTATGCCAGGTTTTGATTTCCCCATGCAAAACAACGTGCCATTGGGTTTTGAGCTGAATTGGGCACACACAAATGTATATCAACAGGAACCGGTATCCGGAAAACTTTTATGGGACTGGTATGAAAAAGGGTATGCGTATGCTCAAATGGACAGCGCTGCGGGATTCCCAAACCCCTTATTCCAAAAGTGGCTCAATCATCCTTCTTATGATGATTACTGGAAAAACCTGGCTCCAACGCCTGAAGAATATGCAGAAATCAATATCCCTGTATTGACAACAACGGGTTATTTTGACGGATCACAATTTTCTGCCGTGCGTTATTTTGAAATGCATAACAGGTATAACCCGAATGCAGAGCATTACTTAGTTATTGGCCCTTATGATCACTGGGGAGGACAGGGAAATCCTGCCGATACATTAAGAGGATATGTAATTGATCCGGTTTCGAAAGTCAGTATGCGGAATCTTGCTTTTGACTGGCTGGACTGGGTGCTAAAAGATGAACCTAAGCCGGAATTACTTAAAGATAAGGTGAATTTGCAGGTAATGGGTACAAATTCATGGAGACATGAGCCGACTATTCAGGAGATGAGTAATTACAACCTGAGGCTTTATTTGGACCGTGAGATGTTGGTCGATGAAAAACCCACTAACGTTTCCTATCAAAGAAATTCGGTAGATTTTTCAGATAGGGAGAACATGAATAATTACTTTCACCCTTCTCTGATAATTGACTCTCTGGACGCAAGTAATGGAACGGTTTATGCAACAGGTGTTTTTGATCATGACTTTATCATAAATGGGGCTTTCGGTGGAGCGTTGTCCATTGAGATTAACAAACACGATCTTGACCTGTCAATATCTATTTATGAACAAATGGCAGACGGCAGATATTTTCAGCTTTCCAGATATCTCGGAAGGGCAAGCTATTCGAAAGACAATAGTCAGCGGGAAATATTGACACCGGGTAAAAAAGAAACTATTCCCTTGAATGCATCGCACATCATCAGTAAGAAAATCAAACAGGGAAGTCGGCTGATAGTCGTATTGAATGTAAACAAACACCCGTTTGAAATAATCAATTATGGTTCGGGAAAAGAACCGGCATATGAAACTATACATGATGCAGGAGAACCACTTCAGCTGAAATGGTACAATGACAGTTTTATTGAAATACCAATTTGGAAAAATTAATCAGGTAATGTTATTTGTCACTCCTGCCCTGAAAATGTATCAGGTTATGTAAATTAGGAATTCTATGTATCAATTGACCATAATTTTATTAGTCTTGGCTGTTTCGGGCTGCAGCGGCGTACCTGTTTGTCGTACTGTCACTCCAATTATTCAGACAGAGTACGAAGGTATTACTAGTTTGAAAGATGAACTTCAACGAGAACATTTATCCGGTACGTTTAATGGGTTGGTGCTGGTCGCCGAGGGAAAAACCGTATTATTTAAGAATGCTTACGGTTGTGCGGACAGAGAAAGCTCTATAAAAAATAGTGACACAATGATCTCAGATATGGGATCAATTGCTAAAACATTCACTGCTGCTGCCGTGCTTCAACTTGTCACAAATGAAGTGCTGAAACTCTCTGACACTATTGAGGACTTTTACCCAAATGCTCCTGATGTAATAAAACCCATAACGATTGAGCAGCTACTTGGGCATTCAAGCGGATTGGATAATTTTCACAATGATTCTGATTTTGAGTTGATGGATAAAGCTCAAGCTGAAAGCAGAATATTAGCTATGCAGCTAATAGCGAAGCCTGGTGAGAAAATTGCTTATTCCAATGCAGCCTATACCCTTTTTGCGGCTATCGTCGAGAAAACAAGTGGACAGCCATTTCAGGATTACATTCATGAGAACTTACTTATTCCGTTAAATTTGAGTAGTACCGGATTTTACCAAGATGATAGAATATCAGTACAGAATCTTGCTCGTGGTTATGGGGGTGATGATCAAGGCAGTACAACTTTTGAAAAAGGCTTAACTTGGGCGCTAATTGGTGCCGGCGGTATGGTTACGTCTATTGATGATTTATCTACGTGGTTTACTGCACTTAAAAACGGAACCATATTTCCTGCTGAGAAGCCAAATTTAGTTTTAACTGAAGCGAATGAGCGATGGTTATTAGGTAGCCTTGCTCAGATAGAAGTTAGTGGGGAATCTATTGTTCAGATGGGTGGCAGCACAGACTATGGCTACACTGCACTGATTCAGTTTGTTCCGAATCGCGACCTTTTGATAGTTCTGTTGCTGAACGCACACGACAGTAAATATAAAAATGCAACGCACCATCGGCTAAGTAGAAACCATATATTGCCAGTGTTGTTTGGCGAAATTAAAGACGAATAATCACCTAACAAATCAATGCAGCCGACCGCTGACGCGTTGCCTGATTGAGGCGTTATTGCACTAAAAAAGACAACATCCTAAAAATGAAAGATAATTACATTGTACTAAGTGACAACAGAAAACTCGGTTATGAAGAATATGGTGATAAGGGCGATACTGCGATTATCATTTTCCATGGTACACCGGGTTCCAGAATCGGCGGTCTTGAGGATAGTCCTCTAATGGATAATTTTAATGTCCGCATCATCACACCAGAACGACCCGGTTACGGCATTTCGGACCCGTTGCCAAATCGCAAAATTTCTGATTGGGCCATGGATATTAAAGAACTAGCCGATCAACTGGGAATTAGGAAGTTTCATGTAGCCGGAGCTTCAGGAGGTGGGGCTTACGCTCTGGCTTGTGCAATTAAATTGCCGGAGATTGTAATAAGCACAACACTTATATCAGCTGCAACACCACCGGAAATGCCGGATTTTTCAAAGGGAATGTCATTTGGTAATAAAATAAGTTTCTTTTTTGCCATGCATATGCCTTTTATTTTGAAGTTTATGCAGTCTCAAACAGCCTCGTATATTCAGAAATACCCGGATAAGTTTTTTGAAAAAATGTACCCGCAACTTTGTGAGTGGGATAAACGGGTAATTGATAGTTACAGCCCAAAGGATCGGGAAATTTTTATTGCGTCCATCCAGGAGGCTTACAAACAGGGCATTGAAGGTGCTTATCAGGATATGCTGCTGATTTCCAGGCCCTGGAATTTGCAAGTTGATAAGATAAAATCTCCCATTTTTCTTTGGCATGGCGAAGCAGATACACTTGTGCCTGTTGCACCAGCCCGGCACTTTGCCCGGATCCTGATGAATTGTGATACTGAAATCATACCTGAAGCCGGACACTTACTGATGGATGATGATGAAATTGCAAACAAGATTATTGCGAAGATGTTACACATGTAAACTTTATAAATTTTGTGCACGATGATGCGGGTGAACCGTTGGAAATTCGGTGGTTTAATGACAGTTATGTTGAGATTACTGCCAGAAATGAATAAAAACTTCAAATAATTACATGTGATGAGCTTTTTGTGAAATAGGGTTATTTAAGCTTCAAAGCTGTTCAAGTTTACTAAACTCGCTATGAGTATTTTCTTTTACCATTTACTTTAATGTCAATCTAACGAATAAAATCACCCTATGGCTCCATCACTACTATTTACGTACACAGCTTGTGGAATTTTCTTTCTCACCGGTCTAATCACCGG
>JBGTFX010000201.1:0-21694 GCA_041747055.1 Balneolaceae bacterium | reverse complement strand
TTTATCAGCAGTTTTAACAATGGGGCTTTTCAAAAAAAGCTGGAGATCTCTGGAGCCTGAAGTTGTGCCTTCGATAAAAAGCATGTCCTTCTTAGCCTGTTCCAGTTTATCCAATTGTAGAACCGTTTGTAAATAGGCGTTGGCGTAGCGCCGTGCTACTTTTGAAATCATGTATTATCCCCTAGTTCGTTGAAAGATCTTTGATAAAATTATCAACAAGGTTCTTGTTTTTCTTTTGATCAAGTTCTGCATCAATAATAAGTGAAGCGGATTTAATTGCCAGATCAGCGACCTCTTCTCTTAGTTCCATAAGAGCTTTCTTTTTTTCCTGTTCGATGGTTTGCTTTGCATCTAAAAGGAGTTTGGCAGCATCTTTGTGGGCATTTTCAATCTTTTTGGACCGTAAAAGTTCAGCATCTTCAAGAGCTTCCTTTCGAATTTTTTGAGCCTGAACTTCAGCCTCTCTCATTGCTTTATCGTTATCCTTAGAAATCTGTTCGGCTTTTGCTAGTGCTATTTCTGCAGCTTCTAAAGAGTCCTTAATCTGCTTTTCACGGTCATTCAGTGCCTTAACTATATGAGGTACAGCATATTTCCCCATGATTAGGAGAAACAAAATCATGGATATTAATACCCAGATTGCAAAACCCGTGTTAAAAGAGAGAATTCCTATTACACTTGCCATAAAAGACATTTCTTTAAGTTAATTTATGTAGTAATGTTTAGTGCTAACAGAGCACAAACAATTGCACCAAAGAGAGCTACACCTTCAATAAAAGCTGCTGTCAAAATCATCGCACCTCGAATATCACCGGAAGCTTCTGGTTGTCGAGCAATACTCTCAACAGCACCTTTACCAATTAAACCGATTCCAATGCCTGCTCCGATTGCAATAATTCCAACTCCAATTCCTGCGCCTAAAAATCCCATATTATATACCTGTTTGTTTATTTATTTGTTGTTTTAAACATGAACGTCCGTTGTAGTTGCAACTTTACTTTCATGTTCGTGATGATGTTCTTCAACTGCCATTCCAATAAATACTGCCGACAGCAATGTAAAAATATACGCTTGTAATAAAGCAATAAAAGCTTTTAGTATATAAAGGAGTGCTGTAAGCCCTACCCATAATATACTTGATGTTAAACCGACAGCCGGTCCAAAAATATCTGTAAAAATGAAAATCAGTCCCAATACACACACAATCATTATTTTTCCTGAAAGCATGTTTGCAAACAGACGTATGGCCAACGCGAAAGGCTTTGTGAATAACCCAAGTATTTCAACTGGCGTTAAAATTAACCGCATTGCAGGATGAACTCCGGGAAACATAAAAACATGCTGCCAATGATCTTTCGACCCATTCCACTGAGTAATAAAAAATGTTATTGCTGCTAATGTTGCTGTAACTGTTAAATCCGCAGTAGCAGCCACTCCCCATGGTAACAAACCAAATATGTTCATGAATGCAATCATCATGAATACGGAAAAGAGATAATTAACAAATTTCTTGTGCTTATCACCGGGTATATATTCTTTTGCAATATCATCTCTGATAAACACAAAAAATACCTCAAACAGATTTTGACTTATCCCCTTGGGTTCAGTTTTCGAACCCACTCCACTCCTATACTTTCTGGCTGCCCATAATGCCAAAAACAAGGTTAAAAGCATGCCGAACCAAACATACATCAGGTGGGAGGTAATAGACATATCCAAAGATATTCTTTCCCCATCGGTTCTTACCAATCCTGCTTCTGTTTTTTCAAACTCACCGGAATCAACTGCTGATTGTGTATTTGCGAAGAAGTACCACTCACCGTCTGCCATAAAAATTCTGGGCAGATACACCTTAACACCACCTACAAGCTCTAGGTAATCATGGTCAACAACTTTTCCGATTACATCAATAACCGGCTCTTTTTCCTGAGATTGATCAGCTGCAAGAGAATCTGGATTGAGCACCAGTAAGAATAGAATGGAAATGGCAATACGGCGCAACAGTTGGCTCATTTTCAGTTTTTTAACCTGTGCGGTTCGTTAGTTTTTTATTGATTAAAATAATTTCGATCACAGAATGGAAAATATAAGAAATTATGAAACTAACAGTAAAGCTAATTTGATCAATTTTTCCATAAATTATTATCCAGATAAATAATGCTATCACTAAAACAAATCGAATAGCAATACCAAGAAAATAGACACGGAAATAATTTCGTTCAGATAATCTTTTAAAGGCCTTTGAAGCTATAAAATGGAGAAGAATAGTTACAACTCCTAAGCCATAACCGGCCAACCAACCGTTTGTCATATGGTTAGGTAGAATAAATATCATCATCAGAAAAAAAAAGGTTCCTATCCCCAGTGCTATGGATAATCCTTTTTGGTTTTTTTTACGTTCCAAACCAATTATTTTTTGTTAGTGAATTCTCTAATCAGCCGAGAAAGTGTTCCTGCAAAGATAAGCATTCCAACAACTACACCAGATAATGTTAACCAGGGGATTAGATCCCATTTATGATCTAGCCATAAACCAATTAAAATCGGTGCAAAAAGTCCAACCGCTATTTCAAAACCAAGTGACAGGTACTTCAGATAACCGTTGTCCTTGTCTTCCACTTATTAATCGCCGGATTTATCTGATTTTAATTTAGTAGCTTTTAAATAATCAGAATCTGATGATTGAGCTAAATTTTTTGAATCCGCACCCATTCTGCACGATCCATTCATTTGAGCGCCTTCTTCGATAATCAGTGTTTTTGTGTAGATGTCGCCATCAATTATTGCTGATTGTCGTAAAATCAATTTATTGGTTACTCGTAATTCACCCTCAACTTTACCGGCTATATCAGCATCAGCGGATTTAACGTTTCCTTCAACTACCCCGGAGGAGGTCACAATTAATTTTCCTTTTGATATTACTTCACCTTCAGCTTTTCCGGCAATTCGAATATCATTTTGTGAATTTATGGTTCCTTTGAGCTTTGTCCCTTCACTTATCATGTTGAGAGCCGGTGATTGAGATGCTGATCCGTTCACGTTTTTACTATCTTCTTTATTAAACATAAGTCTGTTTAGTTATTTAAGTACATTATTGGATTTTGTGGTACTCCATTTCTCCATATTTCTAAGTGTAGGTGAGATCCACTGCTTAAAACGCCTGTGTCATCAACCATACCTAAAATATCTCCTTTCAAAACAAAATCTCCTTGTTTTTTTAGGAGCCGCGAACCGTGCTTGTAAACAGTAATAATTCCATTCGAGTGTTGCAAGTAAATAACATACCCATAATTAATAGTCCAATCAGTATGCATAACCACCCCGTCAGCAAGAGCCTGAAATTCTGTATTGGATTGTGCGGCAATATCAATACCATAATGTCCTGTTTCCGGGTCAAAACTTTGACTCAATGATCCACGTATTGGAAACGCAGATGGAAAATCCGGTGAGCGCTCCAGGTTTCCTGAAAAGATAATTTCATTTTGGGAAAGCATATCAAAAGCAAATAAGTCGCTTCCATCCTGACGAAAACTGTTTCTTTCAATTCCACTTTGAGAGACAGAAACATTTTCAACCCTAAAGGTGGTATCAGGTACCATCCGCAAAATTTGTTGCATATCTCTTAACTGATTATCCCGTGCATTTAAAGAATCTTGCAAAGAAATCAGTCTTTCACTTACAGCAATAACATCTTTCCGGAGAGATTGATCTTGCTGCTGCTGATACAGAGAACCTAAAGGAGTGGCAAAAAAAATAATGGTGGTAATGGTTACTGATATTAAAAACACCAAAACTACCATTTTTACAATATCCATTGCGGCAAGTTTGAACGAACTTGATCCATCAGGATTTTGATCATCCAAAACCACGACTGTTACATCGCCTTCACGTTCAGAAAATATTTTTTTGATAAAATCCCACATAATGCAATGGTGTCAATCAGAAAGAAAATTTATTCGTTTATTATACTGAATAATTTGGAGCTTCCTTGGTAATTTGTACAGAGTGAGGATGACTTTCTCTGTAACTTGCTGAAGAAATCTGAACAAACTCCGCTTTTTGAAGAGCAGGTATATCATTAGCACCGCAATATCCCATTGCTGCACGAATTCCGCCATTCATTTGATGGACTACTTCACTTAGATTCCCTTTATATGGAACTCGCCCTTCAATTCCTTCGGGTACTAATTTATTGAGATCATCTTCCACATCCTGGAAATATCTGTCTTTAGAACCTTTGTCCATTGCGCCCAAACTTCCCATTCCACGGTATGACTTATACTTCCTTGACTCATAAATAATTGTTTCGCCGGGGCTTTCGTCCACACCGGCAAACATTGAACCCATCATAACCACATCAGCACCGCCTGCTATAGCTTTGGGAATATCACCCGTTTGTTTAATTCCACCATCAGCAATCAAGCCAATATTATTTTTCCGGGTGAATTCAGCCACTTCCATTACGGCAGATAGTTGAGGAACTCCAACTCCTGTAACAATCCGCGTGGTACAGATTGAACCCGGCCCTACTCCCACTTTTACAATATCTGCGCCTGCTTCAGCCAATGCTTCTGCAGCCGCTCTTGTTGCAATATTTCCACCAACAAGGTTTAAATCTTTATAGGCAGATTTGATTTTACGAACCATTTGAAGAACGCCTTCTGAATGGCCGTGAGCTGTATCAACCGTTACCAAATCCACTCCTGACTCTACCAAAGCATCAACCCGCTCCATTGTGTCCGGAGTTACTCCAACAGCGGCTCCAACTCGTAGGCGGCCCATGCTGTCTTTACAGGCATTTGGGAAGTTCATTTTCTTTTCGATATCCTTAAAAGTGATCAACCCTACCAAAATATTATTTGAATCAACAATCGGTAGTTTCTCAACTTTATACTCCTGAAGTATTTTCTCAGCCTGTTCAAGATCTGTTCCCTGTTTGGCGGTGATCAAATTCTCTGTAGTCATGATTTCACTAAGTTTTTTATCAACGTAGTGCTCAAACCTTAAATCACGATTCGTTACAATTCCAATCAGTTTATTATTATTTTTAACAATGGGAATTCCTCCAATTTTATGCTTACGCATAAGTGCACGAGCATCTTTCACAGTTGCATCCATAGGTAGGGTTACCGGATCAACAATCATCCCGCTTTCACTTCTCTTAACAAGCCGAACGTGCTCGGCCTGATCTTCAATAGACATGTTTTTATGGAGAATAGCCATTCCGCCCTCTCTGGCAAGTGCAATAGCCATCCGGTATTCAGAAACCGTATCCATTGCGGCGCTTAAGATTGGCACATTTAATGATAATGAAGGGGTCAACTGTACGGAAAGATCTACTTCCCTCGGCAAAACCATTGAATGGTTTGGAACCAAAAGTACATCATCGTAGGTTAAGCCTTGTCGCGTAATTCGGCTAAATGGGGAAGAATCTGACATGAAATAATATTACTTAGTTTACATTTTGGATAAGATAAGAAAACCTGTACAACTTCTTTACCCTGTAAACCGAAAAATTACTTCAGTGTATTACTCTTCAGTGAATCAATTGCACACTGTAAAGAGCAAATCCCTTCGCGAAAACTATTTACCCAAAAATCTACGCTTTCTCTTCTCCGTTGAATAAATGGACAGTTGGTTGAATAATTTCCCTTTAATTCATCAACGTACCCTTTAACATCTAACTTAATTTCATATTTGAGTGTTTCGGGTAATTCACCCCATCCTAAAAGGATAAACATTTGTTCTATTTCACGATGTTGATTTTCTGCATCTATAAAGATAGAGCGAAGAACAGGTTCAGGATTAAATTTTACCGGGAGTTTTCTGGCTGCATTCATCATTTGAGTAAATGTTTTTTTTAATGTTCACTTACATAATAATACAGTAGTGTGACATCTTAATGTCACCCCTTATTTAATTTAATACTGTTACATAAAAATGCCTCTCAGGCTTATAACCGGAGAAGCATTTTAGTATTGAATCGATAACCTGATAATACTCCTTTACAATCCTACCCTTTCAAAAATTTCATCTACACGTTGGGTGTGATGATTTAGATTAAAAGCTTCTTCAATTTCGTTTTCTGACAAATGCTTCCGAATCACCTCATTAACTTCAACTAACGGCCGAAATGGTTTTTGGTCTCCCCAAGCTTCCATTGCCAATGGCTGAACGGTATCATATGCTTCCTCTCGCGATACTCCTTTATCAATAAGCATTAATAATAGTCGTTGCGAAAAAACCAGTCCGTGAGTTTTGTCCATATTGAGTTTCATGTTCTCGGGATATACCATCAGTTTTTCAATCACACCGGAGAACCGATTTAGCATATAGTCGAGCAGAATAGTAGCATCAGGCAGAATAATTCTTTCAACAGAAGAGTGCGAAATGTCACGTTCGTGCCAAAGAGGAACATTTTCGTAAGCTGACATCATATAACCCCTAATTACTCGTGAACAGCCGGTAATATTTTCAGAACTGATGGGATTTCGTTTATGAGGCATTGCAGAAGATCCTTTTTGACCCTTTCTGAAGAACTCTTCTGCTTCACGTAATTCTGTTCGCTGCAGGTGTCGTATTTCAACGGCAATTTTTTCCAGTGTACCGCCAATAATCGCAAGAGTTGCTATATAGTATGCGTGCCTGTCTCTTTGAAGCGTTTGTGTTGAAATAGGAGCTGCATGAATCCCTAACTTTTCGCAGGTATATTTTTCTACTTCAGTAGGAATATTTGCAAATGTACCCACAGCGCCTGAAAGTTTTCCGAATTCAACATCTTTTGCGGCACTTTCAAAACGTTTGATATTGCGTTTCATCTCGGCGTACCAAAGTGCGCACTTCAGCCCAAATGTAGTGGGTTCTGCATGGACGCCATGCGTTCGTCCCATCATAATGGTTAACTTATGCTCACGTGCTTTATCAGCCAAGGCGTCAAGCATTCGATGCAACCCTTCACGAAGAATTGTATTTGCTTGTTTAAGTCGGTACCCATTTGCGGTATCTACAACATCGGTTGATGTAAGGCCATAGTGAACCCATTTCTTTTCATCTCCAAGACTTTCTGATACAGAGCGGGTAAAAGCAACCACATCATGCCGGGTCTGCTGCTCAATTTCATGAATACGATCTATATCAAAAGATGCATTCTCATATAATTTTTCAACATCTTCAGCGGGAATTTTACCGAGTTTACTCCATGCCCAACAAGCTGCAAGTTCTACTTCCAGCCAGGCTTGAAATTGATTTTCTTCAGACCAAATATTGGTCATTACTGCGCGCGAATAACGTTCAATCATAAATTACTGTACCGGTATTTTTAGTGCGGTTCCAACTTCTATTTGTTCGTCCAGATTCACCTGATTTAATATGGCCAATTCTTCTTCATTAATATCCATTGGCAGAGATGAAGGCAGAAAATCCCTGAATGTGCCTGCTCGATCTGTCGTAATTATTTGCATTCTTACAGGTTCTATATTTAAAATTCTATTATCTGTTACACGATTGAATTGTTCTGGAACCGATGTAAATACAGAACGATAATTGTCAAAATTGTTCAAGCCTGTATAATTGATAAATCTATAAACCCGATTTTGAAATTCTAATGCATAAACAATAGCACGCAGATTTCCTTCTTGTTGTTGTATGGTTACATCCGCCTGGTAACCTTGATACTGATTCCCACTCAGCGTAGGTTCATCGCTGTTTAGCGTAATTCCTTCCTGTGCCACAAAACTTTCAATTGAACCTTGTGCAGATTGTGATTCTCCATCAATTCTAAAAATCATAACTGCATCCTGATCGGAACTAACCATTACTACTTGCTGTGGTTGATTGATCAGTTGCCAGTTTGAAGGAACCGGGAATTGAAATTCAAGATCCGGATGTACAAAATTACCATTATCCACAAAACCATTTCTTGGGTTTTCGCCGTACAACATACCGTTAATCATCTCATTATACCTTTCGGTATTTTGCATGGTCTGTTCATATCCCCTCTCTCTCCATCTTTCAGCAAGTTCAGGAATTCTCTTCTCCCTCTCACCCGGATCAGGGTGAGTAGAAAGCATGGATGGAATTGCTTGTCCCGATCTTTCTGAAATTCTTTTCAAACTTGTAAAAAACTCTGCCCCTTCTGCAGCGTCATAATTATTCATTGCTGCATATTCAACACCCAGCTGATCCGATTCCCTTTCTGCATCGCGGCTGTAACTCAAAAAAAGTAATTGTGCAGCCTGACTACTTAAATTTAAAATGCTTTCACCCGGGAGTCCTAACAATTCTTGTCCTAAAATGGCCCCACCTATTACAGCGATCTGACCTAATTGTTGCCGAATTGCGCGTTGTGATGCATGGCGTGCGGCAACGTGACCGATTTCATGTCCCAGCACAACAGCGAGTTGTGCCTCATTGTTAAGGTGAGCCATTAAGCCACGTGTTACATAAACATATCCACCCGGCAGAGCAAACGCGTTCACAACAGGGCTATCTAAAACCCGAAAGAAAAATTCTGTTTCCCTAAACTGCCGATCTGTATCTTCTCTTCTCATGTGGCTTTCAGCCAACACTTTTTCTCCCAGTTCAATGATGTATGATTCAACCTTCTCATCCTCGTACAGGCCATACTGTGCGATTATTTCCTGATCAACCTCCTTACCTATTTGAACCTCTTGGTCCCACGAATAGGCTAAAAGACGTTTTTGACCTGTTACAGGATTTTTCTGTATTGAACATGCTGATGCAAACAGCAATATTGATAAAAATATAATTGAATGTGTAATTACTCTCTTCATATTTACCTGATTATGTTTTTTAATATTATTTTTAAATTTACCATTTCACCAGCTCTAAATCAGTATTTCATTTATTTAAAATGAGGATATCGTCTTCTTTAGTATTTTTATTTAAAATCGACCTGATGTGCTCCATAATAATGTAGAGAGCGAAAGAATCAAGGGCACAATATCTTTTCAATAATTTGGGAATCAGTTTACGCTCTTCAATCGTAGTAACTCCTGATTTCATTGATATATAAGCATTCATCGCAGCCATACCGTCACCAATTTTTAGATGATCGTCCATTAATAATTTATATGGGCTGATAACATTTCCATTTTGGTTAACCGATGTTAACTCTACAGTTATATCATGTAGTGAAATCGGAGAAGGTTTGGATGAATCAAACACTCTTTCAATCTGTAAAATATTTTTTAGCGTTTCCTTCAGGGTTAATCCTTCATTCATATAGCAATTATAATATCCATCGCGTACAATCTTGCTCAGGTCAAAAAACCGTTCTGTAGGCTGATCATTCTCTCCCATAATTACTTTCTTGAACTGGTATAAAGTTAAGGGATTAACATCCAACGATGCTTCCATTTCCCTCAACAGCCGGTATAACGATTGCCTTTCGAAAGGTGAAAATTGAACAAGTGTGCCTTTTTCGATATGTGGAATTGAACAAATCGCCGTAATAAAATTTGGATGTGGATACGCTGAAGGATCTTCATCAACCCATTCTGTGTGTATTAATTCTCCACTTTCCAACAAGGTGTGGCAAGAAAACTGAAAAAGTACCTGATCATACACCTTTTGATTCTTTGCCATCGGAACCGCAGATGTAGCGGCTTCAAAATCTATGAAATGATGCGGGTATTCAACATCCTTAATCGTTTTAAGAACCGGCTTGCCCCAAACGAGAGGCACCTCCTCATTTTTGGCGCGCAGTAATTGCAACGCTCTTCGCTGCTGCATTGTGATAACTGTGGAGGGATATTGTAATATTTTATCAACCGTATCCAGATTATATGGCTGTTGTATTTTCTCCTGAAAATAATTTTCACTTGAGTTCCCCCCCATAGAATGCCCTATCAATTCAAACTTATGACGATCTGGATTTTTCAAATTTCCATCAGAAAAGAAAGTTTGCCAGCATCCTTTTGTATTTAGTTCTGAAGCCTGACGAAATTCACAATACTTACATCCATCATGAATCTGAGGAATTTGCTTTTCGATTGGTTGAATAATCAGCTCTTCTATTTTAGTAAGAGCTTCAGAAATACTTAGTCCCAAAAAGGAATGATGGGTATGAGATTCAGGCAAAGACTGCACTACCCCATGGACTGACTTTGTACCATCAGTAATCATAAAAAGCTCTTCTAATTCTCTTAAAGACTCTTCAGAAATTTTTTGGTTACCAAGTGTATTTTGAAACAAGTTCACAACTGAACTTTTAAATCGATCTTTTGGCATTACAAATTCAGTTGTAAGCTGATGATCAGGGAAGACGTTTTTTACAATCTGAAATCTATAAGCCGCTTTTAATAAATATCCGGTTATGGCCCTGCTTCTAACGGGCTTATCAAAAATTACTGAATTCCCTTTTTTTAGCTTTCCATGTACCTGAATTATTGTGAGATTATTTCCGGTTTTTTTCAGAATAGGAATTCGAGTTAAAAAATTCCCATATCGAATTACAGCGCCACAGATTACCACTTCATCATTTTTCAGCCATTCAGCTGTTTCAATCTCTGCTTCACGGCCTTCGTTCTGCGTGTAGTAAACATTTGAAAAACGCTGGGCAATGGCATCTCTTAAAACAAGTTTATTTTTTTGTCTAAAACTCCCCTCTCTAGCAACCCTGTTTTTCTGTAATAAGTTGAAATGAAGTTTTAACGGACAGGATATAGCTTGATGAAAAAAATGGTCGGTAATAATTTGGTCAGACCCGTTCTTCATGAATGATTGCCAATTATATTTACCTCGGGCCGCAGATCTATACCAAATTTTTCAAGCACTGACTTCTGAATATTTAGTGCATGCCTGTAAATTTCATCTCCGGTTGCCCCTCCAAAATTTACAATCACTAATGCCTGGTTTTTGTACGTTCCAACATTTCCAACTCTTTTTCCTTTCCAGCCTGCCTGCTCAATAAGCCAACCCGCCGGAATTTTAATTTCATCGCTTCCTATTTCATAGGATGGAATATCCGGATAATCTTCTTTTAAGATGCTGTAGGTGGATTTATCAACAATAGGATTTTTAAAAAAACTACCTGCATTTCCCAGCAAAGATGGGTCGGGAAGTTTAGACGTACGTATTGCAACAACCGCATCAAACACATCAAAAATTCCCGGATTTTTGATTGAGTTAGCTTTCATATAATCTGATAAAGCGTAATAATCGATATTTATTTGGGGTGAATTTCTCTTCAGCCTCATGGTTACATCAGTAACAATCATTCTACCTTTATACTCATTTTTAAAAATGCTGTTCCGATAGGCAAAATTACACTCTTCAGGTGTAAATATTTTAAAAGCGCCTTCTTCAACATCAAAAGCTGTCAGATGTTCTAAAACCTGCTCAAACTCCACACCATAAGCTCCAATATTTTGGATAGGTGCTGCGCCTGTGGTTCCCGGTATAAGGGCTAAATTTTCGATACCACCAAAATTGTGGTTCACACTCCATTTAACTACATCATGCCATATCACCCCTGCTCCAACTTTCACCAAAACTTCTGTATTCGTCTCCTTGATGATGTTTATTCCCGGAATGGCAATTTTTAATACGGGTTGTATAAGGTCCCCCTTTAACAAAATATTACTGCCCCCACCAAGGAAAAAGGGCTGGTTTTCTAAGAAAAAATCATTCTCGAATAATGCTTTTAACTCTCCCGCTGATTTTATCTCAACAAATGTATCAGCAACTGCATGAACACCTAATGTGTTGTATTGAGAGAGGTCAACATTCTTTTTTATAGCCGGAAAATGAGCATTTTCTAAAGCCATACTTAATCCAACTCCACTCCTTTTTCTGTCTTCGTAGAGGTAATAGGCTTCACTCTTAATTTTTTTACACGATTATTTTTCAACGAATGTACTGTTAACTCAAGATCTTTATATATGATGCGCTCGCCAACATTAGGAATTCGTTCGGTAAGGTGATAAATCAACCCGCCAAGAGTTTCAAACTCATCATCAGAGCTTGTAATATCAGTCCCCAAAATTTCATCTAAATCGTCGAGGTCAATTTTAGCATCAAAAACATATACACCATTTTTGAATTTAGTGAACAATTTCTCTTCTGAGTCACCATATTCATCAACTATATCACCTACAATTTCTTCGAGAATATCATCGAGAGTAACAATTCCTTCTGTTCCACCATATTCATCAACCACAATGGCAATGTGTGTTTTTTCGTGTTGAAAATCGCGTAAAAGATCGTCCAGTTTTTTTGTGGCAGGAATAAATAACGCTTTTCGGGCAATCGTATTCCAATTCACCGTACTGTTTTTAAGTTCGTTGTTGATGTAAGGCAATACATCTTTTGCGTAAATTACCCCGAGAATATTATCAACATCATTTTCGTAGAGTGGCATTCTTGAAAGTCCTTTGTCTTTAATAATCTCAATTACTTCAGGCAAAGTTGCTTCAACAGAAACGGCTACAATATTTACTCTTGATGTCATTATTTCGCGAACGGTAATATTCCCGAACTCAATTACATTTTCGATGATTTCTCTCTCATCTCCGTGTATTGACCCTTCCTTTTCACTTACCTCAGCCATTGTTTTCAAATCTTCTGCCGTCATTTTGCTGGAAGGTGTTGGCAACCTTCCTTCGAGAGACATAGTAGTGTTTGCAATTAATTTTGAGATCGGGGTCAGCAATATGAAATTTGCATAAATAAACCCACTCATTGCTCTGGAAACTTTCAGGGGATTATTAATTGCAATTACTTTGGGTGTAATTTCACTCAAAATTAAAATCATAAAGGTTAAGACGATAATCTCTACAGCATAAACAATACCTGTGGGCAAGCCATAAAATATTGCGATCTTTCCTGTTACCACTGCTGCCAAAACAGAACTGACAATATTGGCAAATGTGTTACCAATTAGAATAGTTGCCAATAACCGACGAGGCTTTTCCAGCATTTTTAAAATCCTGCTATCTCTGCTGTCTGGATTTTGCCCTTGATCCAACTGATCCAATTGATTGATGATAGAGAAAAATGCAACTTCAGATCCTGAATAGAGGGCACTTAAAGCAAGCCCTAAAATAATAATGATCACTTCGATGGAGATCGTAAATAGTCCTAGGCCCTCGGCTTGTTCAGCGAAAACCAGCATCATTTGATATGCGATAAAAAGAACCGGATTACTTGGAGGTTCGTCTAATGTATCCAAGAATGAAATCGTTTATTAAAGAAAAGTTTATTCAAAAAAGAAATAAAAAAGGTGACAGTCAAAATCAACTGTCACCTAAATTACGAAAGTTATCGGTGTGATATAATTCTTTTGCAATTAAAATGGAAGATCGTCATCCATATCATCAAAAGATTTATCAATCTCCGGTCCCTTACCTGCATTATTAGCAGGCGCAGGTTGTTTACTACCACCTCCGCCACCGGATCCTTTGCTGTCGAGCATTTGCATGTTTAAAGCTTTAATCTCGGTAGTATATCGTTTTTGGCCTTCTTTGTCTTCCCATTCGTTGGTTTGTATAGGCCCTTCAAAGTATACCAGCGATCCTTTCTTAAGGTATTCCTGGCAAATTTCTGCAAGTCTGCTCCAGGCGACCACTCTGTGCCACTCAGTATTTTCTTGCTGTTCGCCATTTCTATCTTTATAACGTTCAGTTGTCGCGACATTCATTGTAGCTACAGCTGTGTTAGATTGTGTGTATCTTACCTCGGGATCGGCCCCAAGTCTTCCAATTATCATTGCTTTATTTAATGAACTCATAATCGAATCCTCATTTATTTTGTGTTTACATTCTATACTTATGAACCCAATTTTTCGGATTCCTTACACTTTTTTATCGAAGTGCTTCTTCAAGCTCCAATGAAGCGTTACTATTTTCGTCTCGATATTTAATAATAATAGGGCATGATACTGCCAATCCCTGACTTTTTCCCCATACGCTCGATATCGGCCGGGTACCCGGTACAACCACAGCATTTTCAGGAATTGCAGCGCCTTTTCCAAGCAATTCTTCGTTCACACAATCATAAACAGGAACCGATTTTGAGAGTGTAACTCCCGGAGCAATCACTGCACCGCGTTTTACAAGCACCCCTTCTACAATTACAGAGCCTGCTCCGATAAAGCAGTCATCTTCAATTACTACAGGGCTTAAACCAATTGGCTCCAAAACTCCACCGATTTGTACTCCTGCAGATAAGTGCACATTTTTACCAATTTGAGCACACGATCCAACCAATGCGTGGCTATCCACCATTGTACCTTCATCCACATATGCGCCAATATTTACGTAGGCGGGCGGCATTAATATTACACCTTTCGCTACGTATGCACCTCTGCGGATAGATGAACCACCCGGTACAAGACGAACGCCGTCTTCGGGAATCATCAACCGTGGCGGCAGATTATCTTTATCAACGAAACCGTCGTAAATACCACTGTAGCTAACATTTTTTCCGGCTTTAAAAGCTTCAAGAATTGCTTCTTTTACTTTTACATTTGCCTTCCACGTAGCGCCTTCTTTTACCGCTGCGCGAATGGATCCATCTTCTAATTGATCTAAAATATTTTTCCAGCTCATATCTACTTTTTATTCTGATTATACCAGTTCGTAATTAATTCATCCGCCTTAATGAGGCGTTGAGTATCTCTCACTTCGCGATCTGTAAGCGGTGCTCTTAAATAAGATGTTTCAATCACACCTTTTTCTTTTAGTAACACTTTAGCTGGAATTGGATTAGGTGCCATAAACATAGCACTAATTGCATTAGACCATGTTGCCAGCAACGATTCCGTTTCTCCACTTAAACATTTTTCTACATATATGCTTGTAGCTTCCGGCCAAACATTCGAAGAAACCGACACCAATCCACTACAGCCAACGCGAGCGAAAAAAGGGGTTAAACCATCATCTCCACTGTATAGCGGAACATCAGGGCAAGCCGCCTTAAATGCCTGATACTCTTCAATGCTTCCACTCGCCTCTTTTACTGACCAAAAGTTTTTATGGGATTTGATATTACTCAACACCTGAACAGGAATTTTTACTCCGGTTCGAGATGGAATATTATATATCATGCAGGGTTTTTGAGCAGCATCCATCAGCGAATTAAACCAATCGGTTTGTCCCACAGGCCCCGGTCGAGAATACAGCGGTGATACCAACAAGAATGAATCGATTTTTAATTCGTTACACGTACCGATCCATTTTTTTTGTGCTTCCAAGTTAAACCCGCCTACACCAACCATTATTGGCACTGACAAATTTAGTTGAGAAACAAATTCTACAATCGCCAGTTTTTCGGTATCAGAAAGCGCTAAACCCTCACCGGTACTTCCAATTAATAAAATGCCATTACCGGCATTTTCCTGTCGTTTCACAATCTTCTCAAGATCCGTAAAATGAATTGATCCGTTTGATTGCATCGGAGTGACGAGGGCCGTCCAAAGTTTTATACTCTTCATAATTGTTTTTTAAAGGCTTCATCAAAAATTGTTGGGAATGAATAAACGCCGGAATCAACCGATGGATTTTCTAAAAGATATTTTGCTGCCCAAACCGCGCCTTCAGCAAAAAGTTTTCGGTTGTGCGCTTCATGCTTCAAAAATATCGATTCATTTTCGGTTTTAATATGCAATTCGTGAATTCCTTTCACATCTCCTTCACGGATTGATGAGATCGTGGATTTTTTCCCCAGCCATTTCTGCCAGGAAAGTGCCGTTCCGCTGGGCGCATCTTTTTTGTGCACATGATGAGTTTCATGAATATGAAATTCAGGATTATCCAATAGCGAAGAACCGGCTCCAAAAAGCTCAAGTGATTTTCTTACCAAGTTCATAGCCAGGCTAAAGTTTGATCCAATAATCCATGCCGATCCGGCATCCTTAACTCTTTTATTTAAATTATCCGGCCATTCATACCCGGTAGTTCCCAAAACTGAGAGAATTTTTGCTTTGAGCAAAAGTTCAACAATCTCTTCGGCCGAGTTTCCCGGAACAAATACTATGGCTATATCCGTTTTCTTTAATTTTTCAACTGTGGGAGGATTTTCGTTGTTAAAAGGCACGGCATTTCCACCTAAAACCTCAACAACTGCGCTTCCTGTTTTTCCTGTCCCAATTACAGATATTTTCATTTTAGGTTCAGTTGGCTTTGGATGTAATAAATTTCTTGTGGAGAATTTGTACCACTTCTTCGGCTTGATCTTCTTTCACTAAGAAGCACAAATTATGTGAGCTGGCTCCATGGCAAATCAAGCGGATATTTATGTTCTGAAGTGCTCCAAATACCGGTCCGCTTAACCCCGCTGTAGCGTGAAGATTATTGCCAACAAGGGCAATTAAAGATAGATCCCTATCTATATTTATATCACTAAATGTTCGCAGCTCATCAAGAACTTCATCTGTGAGTTTATTTTTTTCGGCCGATTGAATATCTGTATCTAAAGTCAACGATACACTAACTTCACTGGTAGTAACCAAATCAACACTGATTTTATACTTTGCCAGCACTTCAAATAAACGAGCCAAAAAACCGGACCTATGCAACATATCCAGACTATGGACATTAAGCAGTGTCTGTTTTCGGCGAAGACTAATGGCGCGGATTACAGGGTTACTTTTTGTCTCCTTTACAATCCACGTTCCCGGCTGCTCGGGATTAATACTCGAGCCCACATACACCTTAATTCTTTTTCGTATTGCCGGTTTTAAAGTTGCAGGATGAAGTACTTTTGCTCCAAAAACAGAAAGTTCTGCAGCTTCATCAAAACTAATTTCGGTGATAGGCCGCGCATCTTTTACAATTCGCGGATCAGTTGTATACACTGCAGAAACATCGGTCCAGATTTCCAGCACATCTGCTTCTATGGCTTCTGCGAAAAGTGCAGCTGAATAGTCGCTTCCTCCCCTTCCCAGAGTTGTTGTATTACTTTTTTCATCTGATCCAATGAAACCTTGCGTAACCAGGCAATGGGTTTCAAATAACGGAAGCCATTTTTCTTTTGCCTGTATTGCAATTTGCTCAACATTGGGCTCAGCACTGCCATATGAATCATCGGTTTTCATTACCTCTCGTGCATCAACCCATTTTGTGTTGCTTACTTTCTCTTTTAGTATTTGAGTAAAAAGCATGGATGATAGTCGTTCTCCATACGACAGGATTTCATCCTGAACTTTCGTGGTAAAGCTTTTAGCTGATGAAACAGATGCTTCCAAATCATCATGCAACGTAGAAATCTGCAATCGAACTACACCTGCATTTTCTATTTCATCACAAATAGCCAAGTGTTTAGTGCGGATTTCTGAAATAAGCTGTTTTTTTTCAATGCCAATCTGAGATTCACATAATTGTGTAAGCAGATTCGTGGTGCCGGAGGTAGCACTTACTACTATAATTTTTTTATCAGGATCTTTGGCAATAATTTCTGCGCAGCGACTCATTGCTTTTGCGTCGGCCATGCTTGTCCCGCCAAATTTTGCGACTTTAATTAATTCAGGCATTTTTTCATTCTTAATTTAGCCTTCAAACATAACAAATTTTACTCATCTAATCAGAACAATCCATGTTTTTTCGGTTGTTTTTTGATGCCTCAAACCGTTCTCATTTAATAAAAATTTCGTGCTTTTAAATAAAAGATAGAGAAAACATCTATGACCCTACCTCAGAACGTTTAAAACTTATTATTATATACTGAACAGTTAATATAGATTTCTGTTGGTTTTTTCTTATTTTGGGTGTCTACTGAGACGGTGATCTACATATCACCCGCAATTAATTGAAAAGTTGAACCTAAATTTATTGGGTGATTATTTATGCCAAGCGGAAAGAAAAGAAAACGTGCAAAGATCGCAAAACATAAGCGTAAAAAGCGATTAAGAAAGAATCGGCACAAGAAGAAAAAGTAATCTCTCTTGATTATTTAGAAATGAAAAGGACACGCTTTGCGTGTCCTTTTTTTATTTATGCAGCTTCTACTACTACACTTTCATCCACAATATCAATTATTTTCTTCGCTTTAAATAAAAGATGGGTTAATTTTCGTTCTGTAAAATCATGAACTTCACTAAGACTTTTTAAGTCTGACATTGAATACTGGAAGTAAGAGATTAGATTTATGGCTGTTAAATATTTGCCATACTGATCTCCATCTATTTCAAGATGCCAGCGGGTTATAATATCATCAGAAATAAGTAATTCATTTACTTTCTTACTCGCATCATCCATCCATTCACTTGCCATCTGAATTCTATAATTCGTTTCTCCATTAGAAGTGGAGGGTTGACAACGATCTTCTTTGAAATGCCAGGCCATTTCGATATCAATACCGGGTGAAACATTGGTTGCTTTAAAACGATCTGATTTTAAAATAGGGTGCTTATCGGTTCCATCCATTTGCCGAGCCAGAGAGGCTTCACGAAATCGGTCCCAATCAAAATTAATAGATAGTGATTTTAAATAATTTGTAGAATTGCTTAAATCAATAAAAATTTCGAGACCTGTTGCATTAATTTTAGTCTCTTCCCACGTTCTGAATTTAGTTACATTTATCTTTCTCTCATTTAGTGAACCTTTAATAATATTAGATATCGACTGAAAAATCGGGTATTCCATAAACTCCTCTTTTTGTTTCCTAAGATGTTTAATACTCTCTCTGTATTATGAATAATTTTTATACACTAATATATCTAACAGAGCACCTAAAATTCAAATGTTTAAACTATTCATTTGATTTTAGTTACTCCCCTCATAAAAATGTTTGGGAGTGTTACTTAAAAGGTAAAGAACATCCATTCCGGTTAATTTTCAGTGCTCAGAGCAATGAAACCGCCTTTTTCGCTGATAAATATAGAGCTCCCAAAAAAAGTAATGTCACTCATTTTTTCGACTCAATGTCCGGCTCAAAGATTACAGACGTATCTTTAGCTAAAAATGATCGATACATAACAATGAAGTTTAACTCCGGCGAAAAATTACTTTTTCAGCTTTTTGGTAACAGTCCAAATGTGTTTCTGATCAACAATGGAAAAATTTTAGACTCTTTTAAAACTCCCAATAAATGGATTGGTGAGAGCGAACCTGAACCGCGCTCATCAAGAAAGGTTTCTGAATTAAACCCTGAATGGAGCCCCAAAAATACTATCACAAAAGTTGACGGGAAATTTCCGCGACAGCTTATCGATCCGGTTATCAACTATTATAATCTTAATGAGAAAACGGTTGAAGAAACGGCAGAAGTCATATATAAACTAACTCACGCTTTAGAACATAATCCTGAGTTTCGAGTTCTTGAAAGCGGTCACATTTGTTTGCTTCCTCAAAAACTACTTCCTCTTCCTAATAAAGAAATTTTCGATAATTGTAATGATGCGGTTCGATATACATATTACAAAACCTCGAAAGAACGACGCCTTACATCACGATTTCAATCTATCCGTCCAAAGCTGGAGCGGGAAATCAAAAATGCAAAGAGCACCATCAGTCAGTTAGAACGAGCCGATAAAGCACTGGAACGATCAGACAAATACGAAGAGTACGGTCATATTTTGATGGCAAATGCTCATGAATCTGTTGAAAGAGGCACCAAAAAAATCACACTCACAAATTTTTATGATGACAACTCCCCTGTTGATATAAAGATAAAAGGTGATTTATCACTGGCAGAAAATGCCCAGCGTTATTACAAAAAATCAACCAAGGCGAAAACCCGGGTACAGGAATCGAATCGACGTTTAAAAACCATACAATCAAATTTAAAAGAGCTCGAAAAGATTTACGAATCCTTTCAAAATCTTGAAAAAATATATGAGTTTGACGATTGGATGGATGAGCATCGCGATCAGTTAAATGAGCTGGGTGTACTCTCACAAAATCAGCAAACAGAGGTACTTCCTTTTCGAAAGACAGAAATTGACGGCTACGAAATCTGGATTGGCAAGAATGCAAAGAGTAATGACAAACTTACGACACGTGCGCATAAAGAAGATGTTTGGCTCCACGCCCGGGGGGTTGCCGGGTCGCATGTAGTGATACGAATGAACAACAATAAAGAGATGCCGCCAAAAAGCATTCTACTGAAAACCGCTTCTGTTGCTGCATGGAATTCAAAAGCAAGAGGAACGAATCTTGCTCCGGTTATAATTACGAAACGAAAATACGTCACCAAACCAAAAGGAGCACCTACAGGAGCCGTTCGGGTGCAAAAAGAGGATGTAGAGCTGGTTAAACCTCAAAAAATTAACTAATGAGAGAATTCAACTTATCAAAACCGATTTTTTTATGTGGTATGATGGCATCGGGAAAAAGTACTGTGGGAAAATATTTAGCTTCGAGACTTAATGTACCTTTTAGTGATCTTGATCAAATGATTACCAAGCAAGAATCGATGAGTATTCCAGAAATTTTTTTAGAAAAAGGGGAAGAATATTTCCGCAAAACAGAACGAAATTTACTGGTTAAAGAATCTCAGCGGACGAAAGGAATTTTAGCGTTGGGTGGTGGCTCTTTACAGAATCAGCAGATTATAGATCATCTGAAAGTTTATGGCTTGCTCATTTTTCTCAAGGTTCCTCAATCCGTACTTTTAAGCAGATTAAAGTCAGGCCGAAACCGTCCTATGCTGTCAAATGTAAATATCGAACAGAAAATAGATCAGCTCTTAAATGAGCGGACTTCTTATTACAGCCAGGCAGACATTACAGTAGAGGTTGGCACGGAAACACACAACCAGGTTGTAGATCAACTGATAAAGAAATTGAGTGCTTATGAAGGCTAACATATTTGTTGAATCTTCCGCTGAAACCTATTCTGTATCTATCGGCCAATCGATTTTGAAAACCGAAATTGAATCGTTTTTTAATGATTCTTCGGTAAATCAATGTTTTGTTCTGATTGATGAGAACGTTGAAAAACTTCATGGAAAACGCCTAAAAGAACTTTTCAATGAGATTGGTGTAGATTTCACTTCTTTTGTAGTTCCCGAAGGTGAGAAAAGTAAATCCATTGAACAATGGAGTCGCACGCTTGATTTTCTACTGCAAAATGGTGTTCGAAGAACTACGCCTCTTATTTCAATTGGAGGTGGAATAACGGGCGATCTCGCCGGATTTGTGGCAGCTTCAGTATTGAGGGGAATCCCACTCTTACAGGTGCCAACTACGGTTTTAGCTATGGTTGACAGCTCCGTAGGTGGTAAAACAGGAATTAATCATCAAACAGGAAAGAATTTAATTGGGGCATTTTATCAACCCAAAAAAGTAATTGCTGATGTTGAATTCCTGGAAACCCTGCCCCGTAAGGAATGGATTAATGGATTAAGTGAAATCCTAAAATATGGCGCAATCAGTGATCCAAAAATATTGGAAATGGCTACTCTTTTTGAACAAGATGTAGATCAGATCGACAAAGATTTATTGATTGAGCTTATTAGAGATTGCATTTCTGTAAAAGCAGACATCGTAAAAAAAGATGAATTTGAAGGTGGGGTACGAGCATTTCTCAATTTTGGACACACCTTTGCACATGCTTTGGAAAAGGCTGCTAATTTTGATGAAGTCAGCCATGGTGAAGCCGTATTTTTGGGGATGTTAGCAGCCATAGATCTATCAAACAGTATTGGTTACCCGATTGACCCAGAACCTATCAAGAAATTTCGGCCTCTTTATGATTTCAATATCAATGCTGATACGCTCAATGTTGATTCTTTA
>JBGTFX010000200.1:0-13860 GCA_041747055.1 Balneolaceae bacterium | reverse complement strand
CATTTAAAGCAAAATGAAGAAGCAAATATTGAAAAGGGAAAAAATAATGGTACAGTCCCACTTTTTGATTTAGTTGTACATATTCTGTTTCCGCAAGACCGATTTTTTATCCACGAGAGAAAACCCACATCTATGCACAATCATCGTCAGTTTCAGGATTAGAGAATTATCAAACATATAAAGAGAGAATTATGAGATCAATATGGAATGGTTCCTTGAGTTTTGGGTTAATTACGATCCCTATAAAATTGTACTCCGCGTCCGAAGAACGAAAGCTGGATTTGGACATGCTGGATAAGGAAGATCACTCTAGAATTCGATATAAACGGGTGAACGAAAATACCGGCGAAGAAGTGGAATGGGGCGATATTGTAAAAGGGTATAAGGAGAATGATCATTATATCGTATTAGATAAAGAGGATTTTGAGAAGGCCAATATGAAGAAATCCAAAACCATAGATATTGAGGCATTTGTTGAAAAAGAAGAAGTAGATGAAATTCTATACAAAAAACCCTATTTCCTGGAGCCGCAAAAAGAGAGCGGAAAAGCATATAATTTACTCCGTGATGCCTTAAATAAAACCAACAAGGTGGGTATAGCTACTTTTGTACTGCGCCAGAAAGAAAATCTGTGTCTGATCGGTGTTTATAAAAACGCCATTGCCCTTCATGTGATCCGCTTTCATGATGAAATTCGTGATCCTGAAGACCTCAAGCTGCCGGAGGAAAAAGTGAAGAAAAAAGAGGTGGATATGGCACTTTCTCTTATAGAACAGTACACAGAAGCGTTTGATCACGAGAAATTTAATGATGTTTACACAGATCAGTTAATGGAAGTGATTAAAGCAAAATCATCCGGCAAGAAAACGAAAGTTGAAGATGTTAAATCTCACCCAACGGAAGCTAAAGACCTGATGAAGCAGTTACAGGAGAGTTTAGCCCGGAAAAAGGGTGGGAATGGGACCGGCCGAAAGAAAAAGAGTAAGCAAAAGGCAGAGGCTTAAAATTTAATGTTAATCTCCTACCCTTTTATTGGCAGCTTAGCTGCCATTCTCGCTTCCGCAGCGGAGCTACGGAAGGAGATGAAAGAAAGAAAGCTATTCGAATAAACATGACCCTCACCGAATATCATAAGAAGAGAGATTTTCAATCAACACCGGAACCGGACGGGAAAATGGACAAAGATGAAGATCAGTTACGGTTCGTGGTGCAGCGTCATGATGCCCGGCGCCTTCATTATGATTTGCGTCTCGAAATGAGCGGAGTTCTAAAAAGCTGGGCTATTCCAAAAGGCCCGTCCCTAAATCCGGATGACAAAAGGTTGGCAATTCATACAGAAGATCATCCAGTGGAATATTTAGAATTTGAGGGCGTCATCCCGAAAGGAAATTATGGTGCGGGCGAGATGAGGATTTGGGATAGGGGAACGTATAAAGCGGCATATTCTGATGAGAATGACGAAAGTGATCTAATTGAACAGGTTGAAAAAGGTAGCATAAAAATTGAATTCTCGGGTGAAAAACTGAAAGGGAAATTTGCCCTCTTTTCGATCAATAAAGAAGATCAATGGCTGCTTGTAAAAAAAGATGATGAATTTGCAGTGGACGATATTTATGATGCGGAGCATTGGATTGATGTACATAAATCATTAAAAAAAGTTGATTCAGAGAAAAGAGATGTAAACGAGCCAATTAAACCCATGCTGGCAAAAAAAGCATCAAAAATGTTTGAAGATCCTGACTGGATTTATGAAATGAAGTGGGATGGATATCGCGCGATTGCGAATATCCAAAATGGGAAAGTAAAGTTGTACTCCAGAAATGGTCACTCGTTCAATAAAAAATTCTCACCAATAGTTAAAAGCCTGAAAACCATTGAATATGATGCCGTTTTAGATGGAGAAATTGTTCTGCTTGATAAAAAAGGAAAGCCGGTTTTTCAACATCTTCAAAATTATTCCCCGGATGATGATGGCGAGCTCATCTATTATGTTTTTGATCTGCTGCACTTGAATGGTCACGATACAATGGAGCTATCATTGGAAGACCGAAAAAGCTTAATTCCAGATGTAATTGGTGATGCACCGGAAATAAGATATAGTGAGCACATCAAAAAGAATGCATCCGATTTCTATGAAAAGGCTATCGAAAAAGGAATGGAAGGAGTGATGGCTAAAAAAGCCGGATCGAAATATTATCCGGGCAGCCGTTCCGACAGCTGGCTGAAGATAAAATCAAATGAACGGCAAGAGGCACTAATCTGCGGCTATACAGAGGGCAAGCGTGCTTTCGGTTCTTTAATTCTTGGAGTTTATGAAAATGATAAACTTATATACATCGGGAATTGCGGTACCGGTTTTGATGAACAAACGCAGCAAGAAGTACTTGAAAAATTGAACCCTTTGCGGATTGATAAAAGCCCGTTTGAGGAAAAAATCAACCTGAAGGGAAGAGAACCAAACTGGGTAAAACCGAGAATTATGTGTGAGGTTCTGTTTTCGGAATGGACAGAATCGGGCTCGATGAGGCATCCGGTATTTAAAGGACTCAGATCAGATAAAAAGCCGCACCAAATTACCAAAGAGGCAGAAATTATGGCACCCACAACAAAAAAATCAAAAACGAAGAAAAAGGAGAAAAAAGCATCAGGAAAAACCTCGAAATCAAAAAGTGTCAAACAGACAGATAACACACTGGAAATTGATGGAATTTCAGTTTCAGTGACAAATTTGGATAAAGTGTATTGGCCGGATGAAGGGTTTACAAAATTCGATTTGATCGATTACTACCTGAAAATATCGGATGTGATTTTGCCATATCTGGTCGATCGTCCGCAAAATCTAAATCGTCATCCGAATGGGATTAACGAAAAGGGATTTTATCAAAAAGACAGTGGCTCGATATTGCCCGAATGGGTTGAAAGTATCAGCATCTACTCTGAATCATCGGAAAAGGATATAGAGTACATGCTCTGCCAAAACACAGCTACACTGGCCTATATGGCAAACTTGGGCTGTATTGAAATCAATCCGTGGAACTCAAACATTCATTCGATGGACAAACCGGATTATACTGTGATTGATATTGACCCATCCAATAAAACAACGTTTGAAGATTCTGTTGAGGTGGCACAAGCGGCGAAGGAAGTGCTCGATCGTGCCAATATACGGGGTTATTGCAAAACGTCGGGATCGAGTGGTATACATATTTATCTGCCGATGAATGCAAAGTACAGCTATAGTGAAGCCCGGGATTTTACAAAACTGTTGTGCTATTACATCAAAGACATGCTGCCCGATCTTACCACAATGGAGCGAGCCATCAGAAAAAGAAAAGGGAAAATTTATCTCGATTATCTGCAAAATCGATCGGGACAAACACTGGCCGCTCCATACTGTGTCCGTCCCAAAAAAGAGGCTACAGTTTCAGCGCCCCTGGAATGGAGCGAAGTAAAAAAAGGACTGGATATGCATGATTTCAATATTCACACCATGCCGGAGCGAATACTCTCGATGGATGATCCTTTCAAAGATGTGATCGGTAAAGGCATTGATATCCCCAAAACCCTGGAGGTTTTGGGTGAGGAAGTTTGATAGGAATCCCCCTATGAAGGGGGCGGCGAACGTAGTGAGCGGGGGATGGCCTGATGAGCCTTGATTAGAATTAAATTTTGTAATTAGCTCTGACCCACTAGAAATCATCCCTCATTGCCCCTTCAAAGGGGGGACATTTCCTATCTTAAATCAGGCGATCTGATTTACCTGTTCAATAGCGCTCCATGGCATTAAGCACTTCATCAACTTCCACACTTGCCACGGCAGGCTGGAAATCAGAAATGGCATAGGGTATTACTAAATGACCATTGTGAATAATGGCTCCGCAGGTGTAAACGACATTTGGCACGTATCCAATAACGGTTTGTTTGTCAGGTTTTAGTAATGGGTCCTTGAGCCTGCCTATCATCTTAGTTGGATTATCGAGATCCAATAAAATTGCTCCGATTGAATACGTACGCATTGGCCCAACCCCATGTGTTAATACCAGCCATCCTTCGGGAGTTTCCAATGGTGAACCGCAGTTTCCCAGTTGCACTATTTCCCAATATTCTTTGGGAGTTTGTATAATTTCGAAATGATTCCAGTGGTGAAGCCTTTCAGAAAACATTATGCTGTTGTTTTCCCCATCTTGCCTGGAGAGCATAGCATAACGTCCTCCTATTTTTCGCGGGAATAATGCCATTCCTTTATTTTTAACGGCATTGCCATAAAGCGGGTTCATTCTAAATTCATTAAAATCATATGTTTCAATAATTTGTGGCATTATGGTTCTTCCGTCGTACGCAGTATATGTTGCAAAATAGACGTCCTCACCACCATCCTGATAATCAAATTTCACAAACCGGGCATCTTCCAACCCACCAACGGACTCATCAGAAACAGGAAAAATGACACGTTCAGAAAGGCGATGGTCGTTTTGAAATTTCAACTGGTAATCTGAATCTGCGAGTTGACGCATATGTTTAAAACAGGAAATCTGACGTTCAGGTGCAAATTGTGGATTTTCACTTAAGATGGTCATTTGTTCTTTCAATTCATCGTAAATGAACTTTTGTGGCATTCTATCGAGTATAAAATTAGCAACATCATTACAAGCATTCATTTCTGTCAGCTTATTTTGGAACAGTCTCTTTCTATAAATAGGATTCTCTATCATGGGAGTCCGCACAAATGAGCTATTCGATTCAAACTTTAGCTCACCTTCCGAGGTTATCATGCCACTGCGGAATACGATGGAGGAAATGTGGCCTTCTCCTACCGCTCGGAGGCTCATGATAAAATGCAGTTCTCCTTCTTTAGCTGTAGACTGGTCGGGATGAGGAACAATAGATGGGTTGAACAACGCGGCTGATTCTATTGCATATTCCATAGTAAAAAAAGCCCCAATCAAAAGACGCTGCTCTTCGGTAAACGAATTTCTTTCTGAAGGAGAAATAAAACCACGTACTTGTTTGTAATGGTTGTCGAATATTGCCAAAATATCTTTATGTCGTTCAGAAAAATCTGCAGTGACATTTTCCAGTAACTCTGAAACTTGATCATCATTGAGTTTAAGAATGCGACTAACGATGCTTTTTATTCGTACGGGATCACTTCCATACATTAACAAGCGGCAAATTACCCTGGATGTATTACGGTCTATGGCCTGACTCTTATGCTTTACGTTTAATGGTGATTGTACTTCCGTTGATGAGTTATTTTGCTTGTTCAAAATTGTTAAAATCGGTTTAAAATGAATTGTGTTAATTTAGTATCTGATTCAGCTTAGGAGTGAGAACATTTTCATAAACGTCTTCATATTTTGACACCATCTTTTCAATGGTAAAATTTTCTTCTATATGTGATCGACAGTCTTTTCTTTTGATCTGATCCACTTTTTTTACGGCAACAACGGCTTCCTTTACGTTTTCTACCAGGTACCCATTTTTTTGATCGATAATCAGTTCCGGCATACTGCCACGATTGTAGGCAATAACCGGTGTTCCGCAAGCCATCGATTCAATTACAGATAATCCAAAAGGTTCCTCAAAATAGATGGGATGCAGCAAAACCATTGCATTACCAAGAAGTGTATCTCGATTTTCGGGTCCTACACTGCCGATATAATCAATTCGTCCCGGTACAAGCTCAGGCTTCACATACTTCTTAAAATACGGGTGATCCTGTATGATTCCTGCGATAATAAGTCTCATTCCGCACTCTTTGGCGATTTGAATAGCTTCGCGTGTACCTTTATCCGGATGAATTCGGCCAAAATACAGCAGGTAATCATCTGAGGCAGATTTGAATGTAAACTCATCAATATTTAAACCATGATGAACTGTTGCCGCATAATCTAATTCCTTTGCCCGATCAGAATCGCTAATAGATACATAGTGCATTTTATAATTATATTTCCGATAGACGGGAATAATTTTTGGTGAAGAAAATCCGTGAATGGTTGTCACAATTGGAGTAGTGGTCATCGAAGAATAAGTTAGCGGTAAAAAATCAAAATGATTATGGATGATATCGTACTGGTCGGCTTCCTCGAATAGGTTTGAGATGTGCAGTGACTCCCACACCTTTGGTTCTATATCAGGGTCTTCCTCATATCCCCGGGGACAAACAGCGTTTAACTTTGCGGCTGTTTTCGAATCCTCGGTGGCATATAATGTAACATCATGTCCGCGTTTCACTAACTCCTCAGTGATGTTGGAAGCCACACTTTCCCACGGCCCATAATGTCGGGGTGGGGTACGCCAGGCAATGGGTGAGAGTACTGCAATTTTAATCATCGGCGGCTTATAATTTTATTATTCTGAGATTTTACACTTTCCATCATTTTTGATGGCAAAACGTCATCCTCTAAAAGTTGATACATGGCTACTAAAGAGAGAAGCCACGCCAAGGTAGATTCAGCACCTTCATTAAGATTTACGCTGTCAATGTGAAGGCCATCACGACATCCACCGGTTGTTGGATTGTAGAGAGATAAATTCAAGTCGTTGTTCCCCAGGAACCAGCTAAAGCAAGATCTTGCCTGATCAAGCCAATACTCATCTCCATCCAATTCATAAGCTGCAATTGCCGCCTCAATTAAGTTATTAGCTTCAAGCGGCTGTTGATCAAATCGTGCCTTTACACCATTTCGCTTGAACCATCCATGGTTTCCAATAGGTGCAAAATGATCTCCCTCTTTTTGGACTTCAAATAGCCATCGCAACGATTTTAATCCCATTTGCTGCATATCATCCCGTTTTAATGCTCCACCGGCTAAAATAAGTGCGTGTGGTAATTTCCCATTCGAATAGGTTAAAATTTCTTCAAGCCAGGGCCATTCATCCGTAGAATGGTTTTCAAACATGGCGAATAATTTTTCTGCCAATACAGTATAAATGCGCTTGGCATTTGAATCGCCTGAAAACGATTTCAGATACGCATCAATACCGAGGATGGAAAATGCGATGGATCGGGGTGATTCGAACGTTTCAGTCATGGGAAGTGACTTCATAAATAAAGTAGAGGCCAAAGTAACTTCAGAGTCATTTTTTGCCGAGTTTACAGCCGTCCCTAAGCTCCAAAGAGCACGTCCATGTGAATCCTCTGATCCAGCAAATTCTTCCAGCCAGAGGCGTGAATAGCTCATGAAATTGTAAAATCGACCGGTATCTTCATTAAAAGCGTGCAGTAAAAATGAGAGGTATCGGTTTGATAAATTTCTAAGCTTGGCAGAATCACTTCCGGAAATATTAGATAATTGTTGTGCTTTTAAGGCTACTATTAAGGCTCTTGCATTATCATCGGTACAATATCCATGATACCGATTGGCAACAGTGAATTTTGCATGCTGCAACATACCCGTGCTGTCCGTCATTTTTACAAGATGACTGATGTTCATACGGGGCAGATTTAGATGTGTATCATTAAGGCTGAATTGATTCTCTTGTGAGGCATTATGAGGGCGTGGACGCTGGTTATGATCAGCCCGAACCTCATCAAAAACCTCTGCGTATTGTCGCGCTACTTCTTCCCAGATTGCATTTCTACTGTACTCGTACGATCGTTTTCGCATTTTATGACGCATGGCTTCATCATCAAACATTTCAATGATGGCTTCTGCCATAGCTTCTTCGTTCTTAAACGGCACCAATGACCCCCGACCGTCCGATAGCATCTCTTTGGCATACCAATATGGAGTAGAGATGATGGCTTTACCAATTCCTGCCGCATACGCTAAAGTCCCTGATGTTATCTGTTCCGGCTGATTATAGGGCGTGATATATAAGTCGGTAGCGGATAAATAATCACAGAGTTTTTCAAATGAGACGAATTCGTTCTTAAAAATTACATGTTCCGTTAATCCAAGATCCTCAACAAGCTGCTCCAGATATTCTCTGTATTTTTCCCCATCAGTTTTCAACACATTGGGATGTGTTGCTCCGAGAACTACATAGCTAAGATCAGGAAAACGTTCTATAACCTCAGGTAAGCTTTGTATTACATACTCTATACCTTTGTTTGGCGAAAGCAGACCAAAAGTAAGAAGCACTTTTTTGCCCAATAGATCGAACTCATCCTTGTAATAATTAGGATCGCCAAACGGCATATCCGGGATCCCGTGAGGGATGTAATCAATCTGCTCCCGTGGTATATCATACAGTGTATGCAGAATGTGTATGGCAGTTTTACTCATTACTACAAACCGATCGGAAAGATTTGACAATCGTTTCATTACATGAAGTTGTTTTGGAGTAGGGTCGGTAAGTACAGTATGCAAAGTAGTTACCACAGGCATTTTAAGTTCGCTGAGAAGGGTAAGTATATATTCTCCGGCGGGGCCACCAAAAATGCCAAACTCATGCTGAAGCAGAACCATGTCTACTTCGTGGTTATTTAAAAATTCAGCTGCTGTATAATAATCATCAAGTTTTCCCTCACCAATCTCGAACTGTACATCAGATGGATAATCGTAACCATCCTTTTTGTCATTCATTGCAATGGTAATACAATTATGATCAATGCTTGTCAGTGATTTTACAAGATCGGAGGTGAAGGTTGCAATGCCGCACTTTCGCGGCAAATAATTTCCAATAACAGAAACAGTACGAATGTTGGGATATGTATTCTCCAATGTCTCTCTAATTTATATGACGTGATTTAATTCTTTAGTGTGAAAAGTTTTTTCTCACAAGTTTACGTCCACATTTATACCTCAGTATTTATTCCTTGTTCCATAACAGAGCAACATTATGGGGAATAGATTTAGGTGAAATGCCCTTTTAAAAGCTCTTAAAGTACTTTGTTGAATGAACTTGGAGATGAATGAACAAGAGAGAGAAAATCAAATATGTTCCGTTTTCTTTTGATACGTCTCTTCCCAATTCTTATTTATCGCAGACAAATATTCCGATTCATTCCATCCACGACTAACACTTCTATTTTTTGGATCAGGTTCGCATATGTAGGTTTCCTTGCCGGGACGATGTGTAACCTTAAACCCACAACTACGAAGCATGGCTTCTATACAGCTATGATTGGCAAACCACCAGTTGGTGGGATCATTATTAAATTGATGCTCAATGAATGCCATTTTTGGCCATCCTTGTTCAAGCAACATATTTCTATCGTGCAAATCGTAATTTTCAGCTGATTCTAACACCTCTTCTCCCGGAACCGTTAGCGTTTGAAAAATGAGTTTATCAAGAGTTTTTTGGGTCAAAATATCGAGCGCCAACAAAGGGTAACGCAGATGATAAAACACACCCATAAACCATACTATATCATAGGTTTCATCTTCCTGAGCCAAATCATACACCTGCTGTTGCCTCAATGTAATCTTGTTTTCAAGTCCAAACTGACCAATAATCCATTCAGCCTGTTTCAGATAAAGCGTATCTAAATCAATGGCTGTTACATGGGCGCCTCGTTTTGCCAATTCAATGGAGTAAAAACCGGCATTGCATCCAACGTCTAAAACTGTAAGCCCTGAAAGATCTTCAGGGATAATTTTATCCATTTCCCGCCATTTAAAAGCAGGAAAATCTCCCAAAAAATGATCCGGCGCCGATTGAGTTCCGTCCGGTAAATGAATGTTGTGAAACCAGGGAGACATTTCGGCGATTTTTCTTTTTATCTCATTAGATGCAGCCATCTCTCTTTCTTTCTTTTAAACTCTTTACATTCTGTTCTTTTTATTTATCAAGCCGTAACCTTCTTGATCTCCATAACATATTTAACTAATTCTTGAGCCCGTTGGTGTGATGTGTGATTCCTTAACACCTTTTCTCTGGCTCGGGTACTAACTTGCTCAATTTCATCAGCAGAAAAATTCAGGAAGCGAACCACATCATCCGTCGATTCAGCAACGAAAATTTCTCGACTTGGTTCAAAAATTTCATCCAGCCCTTTCCATGAATCAGAAATAATGGGGGTTCCGCAAGCGGCCGCTTCAAACAATCTTACACTGGGACTGAACCCCGTTTCCACCATAGCCTCTCTTGTTACATTTAACGTGAAATGCTGACGGTTGTAAAAATCACGATGTTCGGCGGGTGGAAGGTGAGCCATCCTTTCTACATTTGGCGGCCACTGGATATCAATAGGATATTTTGGCCCGGCCACAACAAAATCATGATTGGGCAATTGTTTTGCCGGTTCCAGTAAAAGCTTTTCTAATGTTGGCTGTCTATCAATGCTATAAGTTCCCAGGTAACCCAACTGCCAACTTTTCTCTTTTATTTCCGGGTAGTACATATCTGTATCAACTGAACAGAATAATGCTTTAGCTAAAGAAGCGTGATAATCTTTTTCCAACACTTTTAAAACTTCGCCGCCACTAAAAGAGAGATATAAGTCGAACTCAGGAATTAGATTTGGGTGCAGATACTCAAAATCATTTATTCTCAATTTGGCTAGCGTAACAGGAGTATCAATATCATAGAAAGCCACTATTCCGGCTGCATTTTTAAGTACAAACTCTGCGACTTGAACTCCCTGCTGCACATAAGAACCGATAATTACCACATCTGCAAAGCGTATTTGTTCGCGATAATCTTTTTTAAGATCATCCACATCTTCATAAAACTGAAGCGAACAATGTGGTGATGATGTGATGTCTCGATTAGAGGCATACCACTCCACATTTTGCTCTAAAAATGTGACATTGTGTCCATCAGCGTCAAGCCCTTTGATTAAACTTCTGTACGTAGTGGAGTGGCCATTTCCCCACGATGAACTTAGCGAAAGACCAATAAATATAATTTCGAGTGGATCCCTGCTCATGCTGATACCGCTTTTTGAGTTGAAAATGTTTGATCAAGTACTTCCGTTAGCTGTTTAGCCCGGTGTTGATAGGTATGCTCTGCTTTGACTCGTTTTAACGCGGCTTGACCTATTTCAGCTGCTTTTTCCGGAGTTAGATCTTCAATAAGATTTTTAACGTCCTCTCCATTTTTGGCGACTAAAACTTCCTTTCCCGGTTCAAGAAATAATTCTATGCCTTTAAACTCATCAGTAATTAAGCATGCGCCTGCACCTGCCGCTTCAAAAACACGGGTAGCGGGCGAAAATCCCATTTCCGCCATACTGTTTCTGTTAATGTTTAACACGGCCATGGGAGATCGGTTAAACGCATTGTGATCTTTTGTGTACACATGGCCAATATATTTAACATTGCCGGGCAACTCTTTAGTGTTCCAGCCACTCCCGCCAAGAATAAATTTTTTATTGGGCATCGATTTAGCCACGGAAAAAAAGAAATTTTCCATTCTTCGCTCACGGTCCGGCAGACGATTTCCCAGAAACGATAAATCAGCTTTAAATTTATCCTCTTTTTCTACCGGGAAGTGAGTATCTACATCCACCGCATTATTGATGGGAACACATTTTCGGGCACCCAGCTCTTCATATGCATCAATAACAGGTTGACCGCCGCCGTATGTGAGTACGAGGTCGTAGTTTGGAATTAAATCTCTCAATTCGTTCTCAGCCTCATTATTCATGGTGGAAAGAGTTTCCGGTGCATCTACGTCCCAAAATATTATCCGCTGATTCGGTTGCCGGTTATTAAGCACCTCCCTTTCCAAAAGAGTATCAAAAACACCAACACCGCTTGCTTTTACAACAATATCGAAATCTGCACACTCTTCAAGCACCTTCATTACGTGTTGTTCGCTGTTTTTATAAACTCTGACATTTGCCCAGTCAGGATCATCCATATCCCGGTGTTGTTGCCGCTCAAATGCATCCGGCTCAAAAAATGTGGTTTGATGTCCTAAGTTATGCAAGGCCTTAATCATGCCTCGATAATACGTAGCGGCGCCATTCCAATAGGCAGAAACAAGGCTGGATCCAAAAAAGGCAATAGAATATTTTTTTGATGTCATATTAATCAACCAAATCTAGGTTTTTATTTTTCTTCTTTGATGTAGTGGGAATCACGCTGTAAATATTCATCAATTCATCAACCCGATGGGAGCAGGTGTGAAAATTGCGAATTGTTTCCAATCCGCATCTAACCATATCGTTCGATTTTTCTCTGTTTTTCAACAGGTTCTTCATCGCTTTTGCCATTTCCTCTCCATTTTCAACCATCAGAAAATCTTCATTCACTCGAAACAAATTTTCCGAATCTTTCCAGGGGGATGAGATCAATGGAATTCCACACGCCAATGCTTCAAACGGACGGATTGTTGGAATTCCCGGCAGATCTTCTGCATAGGTTCTGCGGGGCACATGAACCGTAAATCTGTACGCCGAAAACACTTCAGGAACCTGGTAAGACGGAAGATATCCTCCATATTCAATACTGGCTTCTTCTAGAAGTTTCAATGCTCTTTTAGGATATCGAACACCGAACATTTTTGTTTTTAGCCCCAGTTCTTTTGTGGGTTTTATCACATATTCAATTAGCTCTTCGGTTCGCTCATTATCTCCCCAGTTTCCAATCCAAACAAGATCCCCCTCTAACGTGCTGGTATTATATGGGTGAAACACTTTGATATCAGCGGCTTCGTGCCAGGTCCAAACATTTTCCACCCAGTTTTTTTTGAGATAAATATTTTTGATAGCTTCCCCAAAAACCAGAGCGCCATCATATTCTGAAAGATCATACTTTTCGATGGCTTTGGGAGATGTGAGGGATCGGTGGTGGGTATCATGAAACAGCAATTTGTAGTGATGATATTGCTTTAAATAACCCAGAAGCTTTACCAGTTCCGGTTTGTTCCATTCATGAACAATCACTAAATCTGCATTTTTTAATTCATCGTAAAAGTCATCAAGCGTTGTGTAAAAATTGGTGTGTAAATAGGGATACTTTTCGTTGAAATTTTTAATCTCACCAATCCCTTTTTCCTTAATCCAGTTGTTAAAACTCCATCCGTCGTGAGGTTCGTAAATCTTAACATCATGTCCTCTTGATATCAGTTCCGTTGCTATTCCACGTAAAAAGTGGGCGTTTCCATGATTCCAGTCCGAAATCAAGGAGTGGTAAAACAGTAGAATCTTCATACAGATAATGGTTTAGTTTTTGTTTGTTTTCTCGGGCTGATCTGTTTTTCGTCCCCGATCATCTTTTTATATAGCTTGATGTATCTTCTTTCGAAAGTTTCAGTTGAATAGTTTTGTGCCTGTTCTCTCGCTTTTCGCGCCATTTCTTGTAACTCTGATGGATTCTGAATCAGCCCTTGAACTTGACTTTGAAGCTCTTGAGGATCATTAGGATTTACATACAAAGCAGCCTCTCCCCAAATTTCCCGTAAACTGGGAATATCGCCCAAAACCAATGCACATTCGGAAAGTGCGGCTTCAAGAATTGACAGGCCAAAAGGTTCGTATCTGGCGGGCATCACATAAATGCTTGCTCTTGCTAAACATTCCGCTGCTTTAGATTGAGAAATTTCCCCAAGTTGCCGAGTTTTTGTGGTGTCAGAATTTTCAGCATCTCCTGCGACATAAACCGGCCAGAAAAGTTCATCCACAATATGATCTAGAGTGGAGATATTTTTCGCTTCATCCCACATACGTCCCATACTGAAAACTACGGGCATTTTCTTTTTTGGGAAAAACTGCGCTGAACTCCGCCCGTTGTAGATCACCTCCGTTTCTGCTAAGGGTCCATACCATTTCTGCAGGCATTCTGTCATGGTCTTGCTGACTCCGACAACAACATCTGCCTGACGCAAACCCTTTTCTATCCGCTTTTGATACTCATTCCATTTTTCCGGAAGGGGCTCATTTTTAACCGCTTCCCACCAGGAAAGAACGCACGAATGTCCAACCATCACTATGGGATTTTGCCACGGTAAATCTCCATGCGTATA
>JBGTFX010000199.1:0-4285 GCA_041747055.1 Balneolaceae bacterium | reverse complement strand
CTATACAGGTCAGGTAACCGTAGCGGAAGAACCGTAAGCGAAACAGCTTTCGGAATTAAAAAACCCTGCTGCAATATATGTTGTGGTGGGGATTTTTTTTTGATACACCCCCCCACGACTCTGTCATTCAGAGGAGGAAACCGCGCTTTTCGGTTTACGACGAAGGATCTCGTCTCAAATTGGATGCATTCATCAAAAAGCCGTTGTTCATGTGAGCAGGCATATCCACAAGATCCTTCACTTCAGCCCGAAAGACACGGGCTTTCGTTCTGGATGACAGTGGCATTGTAGGTATAGAATCCGGCGTTTCATACTAAAAGCCATACGACACTCACTGCCACGCCGGTGCATAGCAATGATTCCTTCACACGGCGCAGCCGTGACCAAGCCCCAACGCGGGCGCCATCAATAGCATAGGGCAACGCACTATGTACAACGACAGATTCAATAAACCCATCGGTTTAAATATTAACAAAGGGCAATACATAAATACCGATGGGTTTCTACCGCGAATGGATCAACGGATTTCCGCCATAAATGAAAACAACCAGCCGGTGACAGTCGACAGTAAGCAGTCTACAGTGTTCAGTATTTTTTTAGGTCAACCAATTTATCATTAACAAATGCATCAATTAATGCAGACCCTTCAAAAGACAATTAACCCCAAATCAAAAAAAACTGTTTGATGAGAGTTACCATTCACCGCGTAAGTTGATTCTTCAAGCCGAAAGTGACATTACTTCTACCACGCTGTGTTTTGCTTTGGCATCTTTTACAATGGCTTCAATTTTATCTGTAATGGCATCATTTAGCCATTCCATTCCACATTGTGAACAGATGGTTGCCGGTACATTTCGTATAACCACAACTCCACTGCCAAAATCTACGGTGAAGGTGGTTTCGCCTTCTTCCAGATATCCTCCGCACGAGGGACAAATTTCAGGTGTATCAGGGTTTAAATTTTTCATTTTCTGCGATTTATAAAATTATCTTCAAAATGGGTTTTATCCGGTCGGTATGCCGTAATAATATAACACCATGGTTTCTGCTTATCTATGGAAGCAACAACATGTAAGGGTTTGTTTTCTTCATTGATCCGTAATATTAAAAAACTGGGATACGGTTTATCACCAAAATACTCTTCAATGACGTCACCATCTAATAAGGTTTTTTTAACTTCTTCTTTATAAATATCTCGTTCCAGCATACGTATCAACGCATGTTTCTGCCAAGATAGTCTTTTATTTTCAACACAATATATTACTATTTCCTTTTCCATTATTTAACCGCTTCTTTTCGGTTGTTTTTATAACCACCTAAACTTTGTTGAAGTACCTTCTCCAGAATATTTTTTTAAATACTACAACTGTCCTTGTATTGCTTGACTTTAACTTTAACACACAATATAACCGTTGTTCAAGTAAAGCCATAACAGCGCTATCGCGGGGAATCTGCTATGGATAATTGGTTCAGCCTTGAAAAATAAATATATCGAAACATAATTATTTACGAAAACAACCAGCCTCTGATTCGTGGAGGCGAATTCAGTCTACAGTGGCAGTATACAGTTGACAGTATTTTTTTAAGTAACCTATTCATCATTAATGGATTCATCTATTAATGTAGATCTTTCAAGAGATAGTCATGAGATTTGAGTCATGATCGTTTCGAAACCCGGAATGACGCACCTGTTGATTATGTCCAAAGAAAAAATGCGATGAACTCGTAATTAAATCACCCCCTCTATGCGAACGATAGTGAGTAGAGAGGGGGGCGGGGGGTGAGTTCTGGAACGCTTGTGAACAAAGATTACTCAAATTCACAAATCACACGTATCTCAATAGCTAAAATATAATATGTTTAGCCAATCAGAGCGTTGATGTTGCGAAGAATACTTCGCGGGTGAGTTAATCCACCAAATTCATTCTTCTAAACTCATCGCTATGCTCCAACAACTCATCATAGGTACCACTCTCTATAATCTTCCCTTCGTTCATCAAATAGATTGTATCGCAATTTTTTACGGTGGTTAACCGGTGGGCGATCATGATAATGGTGCGGTCTCCGCGGAGCTGTTCGATGGCATCTATGACAAATTTCTCTGTTATATTATCTAGGGCAGATGTTGCTTCATCCATCACCAATACCTGTGGGTTATCGTACAGGGCTCGGGCAATTCCGATGCGCTGCTGCTGTCCGCCTGAAAGAAGAACTCCCCGTTCCCCAACAACGGTTTCTATTCCGTCCGGGAGGCGTTCAATTAAATCTTCAAGCTGTGCAGCCTTAATTGCTGCCTCAATTTTTTGTTCGTCAATCTGCTTGTCCGGTATTCCAAAGGCGATATTTCGTCGAATATTGTCATCCAATAGAAAAATCTGCTGTGGTATATACCCGATATTCTGCTGCCATCCGCGGATATTTGATTCAATGTCGATATCACCCACGAGGATCTTGCCTTTTTTCGGTTCCAAAAGTCCTAATATCAAATCTGCCATGGTGGTTTTCCCGGCACCTGACTCCCCGACAAATGCAATGGCATCTCCACGTCGGATCTCCATCGATACCCCGGCTACTGCTTGTTCATTCTGCCCCGGATAGCTGTACTGAATATCCTGTAAAGTAATCGATCTATCCAGCGTCATTTTCTCAGTCGTGCTGCTTAAAATATCTTTGCGAACGTTTTGATATTCATTTTCCAGGAGTTTTAAATCATCATAGATCGCTTCGACTGAAGCTGCATTATATTGAATATTCGTTGTTTGGGAAATCACCTGGTTGAATACCGGCATCAAACGAACAGTGGCAGCACCAAACAGTGCCAAAATCGGCACGATCGCGGTAATGGACCTGCCTTCCCATACCAGAATCAGTGCAATAATCAAAATCCCCACCACTGCGAGAGTCTCAATAATATACTTGGGAATTTGCTTTACAACATAGGTGTAGATATTTGCAACCTTACTGCGATCTGCCCACTCCTTGTAGACGTCCAAAAACAGAAGCTCACGGTTTAAAACCCGGGTTGCTTTTAACCCCCCTAAACCCTGCAGTACTGTTTTGTTTTTCAACCTACGGGCTTCTCGATCCTCAATACCGTACTCCCTATTTTTCTTTCGGGTATACTGTAGAAAAAAACCACCGCCGATTCCCATAAATAGGATTGTAACAATGGTTATTACAGGTTCAAAGAATAACAGTGCGCCTAAAATAACCACAAACATTGTGATGTTGAGCGCAAGCTCCATAAACGGAAGCATTACCCCATCCACTACCTTTTTGGTTTCACTGGTCACGTTACGAAGCAGCTCCGCCGAGTTACGGCTGATATAAAAAGTGTATGGAGAGGCCATGTAGGCTTTAAATAGTCTGTTCTCGAGCTGTACGCCTCGGTTCGCAATAAATCGCTTTTTCACATAAATAAAGAAACTGAGATATACATTTTTAACGATATACACCGCTATCAACAATATTGCTCCATAAACTACAAGCTGCTCGGCACTGGTGATATCAGCGGTAAGCAGAAGATCCCCTAAAATGGGATACTGTAACAAATTATCCGGCTCCGACACGGCAATCACAAAAACAGGGATCATTCCAATTCCCAGAACTTCTAAAAACGACCCCATAACCATCATTCCAAATAGGATCAATAGTTTCATTCGATCCGTAGATGGGAAAAGACGATATATTTTTTTTAGGCTTTCAAACATGGTGCAGGGTTTCCCGATGGGTCGGGACTGCGAAAAGCACGCAGCAGGACACGGGATACAGGTTTAGGTTAAAACTAATTATTTAAACTTTCTTTGATGGCTTTCCAGGCCTGTTCGGCGAATACGATGAAGATGCCAAAGAATCCACCAAGAAAGATAGATAGTATGAGTAACAACTGAGATCCTGAGCCGGTGGTATGTGGCAGGCTGGGCTTTTGTAATACATTAAAAACCGGGGTCTGTTCCTGAAGGCGAATGCGGGATTGCTCTAATTCCTGTGCCAATGTATTATACACGTTGAACGTTACATTTCTTCTATTTTGAAGCTCTTCTTGTTGTGTACGCGCAACGGCTGTGGTAATATTTACATTACGATCACTAAACTGTGCCAAATCAAGCTGAGCTTCTTCGTAACGTTGGCGGGCATCTTCTTTTTGTTTCTCAACAAATTCAAGATTCTGTCTGAACTTCTCTATCCGATAGTCCACTACGAACTCCTGAATTCGACTTATGATGTACTCATTCAGTTCCGCTGAAGCCACTGCATCCGGCATTTGCACTTTAAACGTCACAAG